>JAUYLL010000115.1 GCA_030698375.1 Nocardioides sp.
CGCGGCGCTCGCCGTCCGGGCCGTAGGTCAGCGTCGCGTTGGTGCCGGCCGCGAGCAGGCCGAGCGCGTCGTCGTGGACCGCGCCGTCGGCGCGGGGCGAGCCCAGCGAGAACGTGGCGGGCTCGTCGGGGCGGACGACCAGACGGCGGCCCAGCCAGGCCGGGTCGGGGTGCTCGATCACGGTCGCGAGCGCGACCGGGCGGCCGGCCTCGACGTCGTCGGCGATCTCGCCGAGCTCGGGGAAGGTCTCGCGGTTCACCTTCTCGATGTAGACGTCGAGGATGCCCCCGCAGGTGAGGCCGACCGCGAACGCGTCGTCGTCGGAGACGCCGTAGCGCTCCAGCACCGGCGTGCCGGTGCCGACCACGGACTCGCCGAGGTCGTAGACCGCACCTTCGACGCAGCCACCGGACACCGAACCGACGGCGGTGCCGTCGGGGCCGACGAGCATCGAGGCGCCGGCCGGACGCGGGGCGGACTGGAAGGTCGCGACCACGGTGCCGACGCCCACGGTCTCGCCGGCCCGCCACCACGCGATCAGCTCGGGCAGTACGTCACGCACGTGAGATCACCTCCGACAGCTCGGCGAACGTGGCCAGCGAGTGGCCGGCGACGAAGTCGTCGCAGTGCGGCAGCGCAGCCAGAACCCCTTGCTGCACGGGCTCGTAACCGCTCTTGCCGCGGTGCGGGTTCACCCACACGACGCGGTGCGCGATGCGTTGCAGCCGCTCCATCTGCTCGCCGAGCAGCGTGGGGTCGTCGCGCTCCCAGCCGTCGCTGAAGACGACCACGACCGCGCCGCGGGCCATGCCGCGCTGGCCCCAGCGGTCGAGGAAGAAGCGCAGCGTCTCGCCGAGGCGGGTGCCGCCCGACCAGTCGGGCACGGTCTCGCCGGCAGCGATCAGCGCCCGCTCGGGGTCGCGCAGCCGCAGCGCGCGGGTCACGTGGGTGACGCGGGTGCCGACGGTGAACGTCTCGACCGTCGGGGTGACCTGGGTGAACCGATGCGCGAGGCGCAGCAGCGCGTCGGCGTACCCGCTCATCGACCCGGACACGTCGACGAGCAGCACCACCCGGCGCGGCCGGCGGCCGCGGCGGCGCCACGCGATCTCGGCGGGCTCGCCCATCCGGCGCAGCGAGTCGCGCAGCGTGCGGGACGCGTCGACCTGGCCGCGGTGCCAGCGCTGGTGGCGGGCGGTACGCCGCAGTGGCGGTCGCGGGCGGAGCGTGGCGAACATGCCAGCGAGGCGGTGCTTCTCGGCGTTCGAGAGCGCGGCGACGTCGCGGTGCCGCAGCACCTCGGCCGCGCTGGCGCGCGCGTGCACCAGCTCCTCCTCGGCGTCGTCGTCGGCCGTCCCGGAGCCCTCGTCGTCGGGCAGCCCGGAGGGGGTGGGCACGACCGGCTCCTGGGCGGGCCGTCGCCGGGGCAGCCCGTCGCGCTCGTTGAAGAACGCGTGGAAGACCTGGTCGTAGCGCTCGAGGTCGTCGGGGCCGGCGCACAGCGTCGCCCGGCCGGCGAGGTACGTCGCCCGCTGGTCGTCCATCCCGAGCACGGCCGTCGCCGCGACGAAGCCCTGCGCCCGGTCGAGGGTCACCGGCACCCCGGCGGCGCGGAGCGCCCGGGTGAAGCCGAGGAGCACCTCGTCCGGGTCCCTCACGGCCTGGCTCATGGCCGGAGCATCTGGTCCAGGGCGTGGCGGACGCGGTCGGCGTCCTCGCGGTACTTCACCAGCGCGCCGAGGGTCGCGGACGCCGCGGCCAAGTCGACCTCGGCGGTGCCGAGGTACTGCAGCGCCCGCGCCCAGTCGAGCGTCTCGGCGACACCGGGGGGCTTCTGCAGGTCGTCGCGGTCGCGCAGCGCCTGCACGAGTCCGACGACCTGGCGACGGAGCTGCTCGGACACCTCGGGCGCCCGGCTGCGCAGGATCTCGACCTCGCGCTCGAGGCCCGGGTGGTCGATCCAGTGGTAGAGGCAGCGCCGCTTGAGGGCGTCGTGCAGCTCGCGGGTGCGGTTGGACGTCAGCACCACGATCGGCGGGGTACTCGCGCGCACCGTGCCGAGCTCGGGGATGGAGACCTGGTAGGTCGACAGCACCTCGAGCAGGAACGCCTCGAACTCGTCGTCGGCGCGGTCGACCTCGTCGACCAGCAGCACCGCCGGGCTCTGCTGGAGCGCCTGGAGCACCGGGCGGGCGAGCAGGAAGCGGGCGTCGTAGAGGCTCTTCTCGGCCTCCTCGACGCTCTGCTCGCCCTTGGTGCCGCCGGCGGCCTCGAGGGCGCGCAGGTGGAGGATCTGGCGCGGGAAGTCCCAGTCGTAGAGCGCCTGCGTTGCGTCGATCCCCTCGTAGCACTGGAGCCGGATCAGCGGCAGGTCGAGCGTCTCGGCGATGGCCTCGGCGAGCGCGGTCTTGCCGGTGCCGGGCTCACCCTCGAGCAGCAGGGGGCGCTGCATCTGAAGCGCCAGGAACGTCACGGTGGCGAGGGCGTCGTCGGCGAGATAGCCGACGGTCGCCAGCTTCCTCGCGATGCCTTTGGTCACTCCGCCCCCATCTCGTTTGATGCGCCCATCTAAGTGACGACGGGCTCACCTCCTTAACTCTCCCTTGCCCGGGTCACGCCGTCTCTACACGAACCGTGAATCTGTTTGCTTCGTCCACGCATCCTGAGCAGAGCCTGGTCTGTGCCGAGGTCGACAACAAGGGACATGTGCTCGGAATGTGAGCGCGGGATGCGATCTTCCTGACGCACAAGCGCGATAGCCGGTTGACGCTGCCAGCGTCGTCTCACTTCATCCCTGGCAGCACGAGACTGCGGTATGCCGATCCATCGGGTGATCGCCGCGGCGGACTGCGCTGCACCACAAATCTGACCGTGTTCTCGCCGGAAATCGAACAAAGGCTTACGCCTGAGCGTGTGGGAGCCTTCGCCGGAACTTCCCAGTCCGGGCGCCCAGCGGACTCGTTCATACTCACCGCGCCGACGACTGCGGATACGGCTTCGCGACGACAGGACATGGGATGAATCGGATCTTGGTGATCGGCGCCAGCGGCAAGACCGGACGACACGTCGTGCCCGAAGTGATAGCTCGAGGCGCAGCAGTCCGCGCCGGTTCGCGGCACCCAGAGAAGCTTCAGTTCGATGGCGCCGATCCCACGCGGTTCGACTGGGACGATGAGACGAGTTGGCGGCCTGCGCTCGACGGCGTGCACGCGGTGTACCTGGTCAAGCCTCCGGCAACGGACGTCGTCGAGGTCGTTGGCAAATTCCTAGACGCGATGGAAGTCGCTGGCGCGAACCGGCTCGTCTTCCTCTCCGAATGCGCGACCCAGACCAGGGCGGACCACATCACCGAGCGACACGCAGAGCGATTGGTTGAAGCCAGCAACCTGGACTGGACGATCCTCCGTCCGAGTTGGTACATGGACGACATCATTGACTCGGAGTTCTTCGGCCCCATGGTCCGAGACGGCCGGATCATTGTGATGACCACCGGCGGCTCAGCCACTGCCTGGATCGATGCTCGCGACATCGCAGATGTCGCGGCGGAGCTACTCGTCAACGGCGGGTCCACGGGCTGCGCCCTCGATCTCACCGGCCCCGAGGCACTCAGCCTGAGCGAGCTGGCGAAGCGCATCTCCATCGCAGCTGGCGAGGCCATTACCGCGATCGAGGAAAGCGTGCTCGAGGCCGAGGAGCGCATGCGCGGCGAAGGCCTCGACGAGGAATTCATCGCTTACATGACGCGGATCGCTCAAAGCATCATGTCGGGAGACACAGCAGGCGTCACAACGGAGGTCGAGCGCGTGACCGGGCATCCGCCACGAAGCATCGAAGCCTTCTTGACTGAGCACGCAGCCCAGTTGCAGCCATCCCAGGGGGAGGTCGCCACGACGTCCGCTGAACATGATCTCCAGCGTGCGCGCGACAATGAAGCTCTCTTCCATCGGCTGATCTCAGCGTGGGCGAGCAGCGACTTCGACGCTCTGTTGGACTGCTTTGCAGACGACATGGTCTATACCGACATGCCCTTCCCCGATAGACCGGTGGTGGGCAAGCCAGCCTTCCGAGAACACGTTAAGAGCTACAACTCCCTCTTCGCCGACGGTCAGGTCGAGGTGGAGTTCGTGACGCTGGTCGCCAACGCCAACAACGTCGTCGGAGAACTGCTCTGTCAAGCGCAGTACGTAGGGCCTGGCGCTCCTGACGGCGGTTTGCCCGTCCGCTGGCACGCGACCCTCGTGGACACGATCGCGGACGGCAGAGTCATGACCGAACACGTCTACTTCGACCCCACAGCTTTCGACCAAGCGGTCCAACAGGCGGCCGCTTTGAGAACGAGCAATTGACGGCACCCCCATTGGGGTGCCACCGAAAGACTCCCCCGGAGCACGGTCGCACATCACCTCGTTCGTGCTCCCGCGTCAAGGCCACTCATAGCCCAATCGCAGCTCGGTACCTCGGCTTCGCGTCGGCACGCGAAGTCACAGCGCCGGGGCCGCCCGACAGAACACGAGGCCAACATGGACACCGCGGACCCTATCGAGCTCCCTCGCCGGCCAGGCCCAGCGCCAGAGGTCGTGGGCCCAGCTCCGCACGCTCAACGGTCACAGATCGCTCCTGTCATGGTGCAAGAGGAGCTTTGGTCACGAATGCGGGCATTGCCGTACGTCTACATGGCGCCCACCCTCGTGTCCGTCTCGCACGCCCGTGCGCTTCACCTGCCCCACGGCATCGGCTCGGCCGCGACCGAACGGTTCCAAGGCGGCCGCGAGTTCGCACACCTACATCCCCACCACGATGGAAGCCTGCATCTTTCACTTCCCGCTTGGGCCAGGGAGGCCGCGGTTCGCAGTGGCTGGGGGGTGCCCCATCCCGTTCAGGATGCCTTCCTCGTATTCGGCCCGCGGGATCGAGTCGAGCTCGACGTGGCTTGGCTGCTGGTTCGGCTCAGCCATGCGTGGGCGATGGGCGAGATAGACGAAACCAGCTGACCACCGCTTGATCCTTGCCGATCGGGGTCATTCACGAAGTTCGTCACCGAAGTGCACGCTGCGCGAGAAGCCCTGGGCCGCGAACCTGAGCTTGGCGTGATGTTGTAGTTCGGCGACGAGCGCTGCCACGGTCCTTTCTGCAAAACCACGAAGAGGGTTGTGTCGTCTGATGCTTCTGACCCCCTGTGAACGAAACGTTCCAGTCGTCCGCCTCACGGGTTGGGAACCACGACCGGCACCTTCGCTGTGAACATGGATGTGCCTGTGGCTGCAGCTCAAGCAGACTTCGGCCGCCGGTATACTCCTTCGGGGTGTCAGCTCAGCCCATGCTCGGCGGTCGTCCTCAGAGCGCCCTAGCCAGCGCGTCCCCGAGTCCTCCGCGACCGCGTGCAGACGGCTCTAGACCCCGCGCGCGTCGAGGACCTAGCTTCTCCGCCATCAACGCCGTGCTACGGGACTTGAACAGCTATTGAACAGCATTTACGGATCACGTAGAAGTCGGACGAAAATCGCCGCTGGATGCTGCTGCTTGACCGATGTCTCTCGTCAACGGTTACCGAAGCCATCCACTTGCACACCGACAGGGAGCCGCCGTCGTGGCAACGCGAACGCACAAGTCTCGGGTGACCGTACTCGGGTTGGGCCAGATGGGGACAGCTGTCGCTCGCGCCCTCACCGATGCGGGTCATGACATTGTCAATGGCCAAGTCGCGGTCCCCACTGGTGGCCAACTGAAAGTCCCCACCCTTCGCTCGTGGTTTCAGTTGGTCTTGAGTCTGGTTCCTCCGTTCGCTCGGGCCTGTCGCATGCGGTAGGAGTCGCCGTCGGTGACGACGGTGTGGCAGTGGTGCAGGAGCCGGTCGAGCATGCTGACTGCGGTGGTGTGCTCGGGCAGGAAACGTCCCCAGGACTCGAACGGCCAGTGCGATGCGATGCCGAGTGCCCTGCGTTCGTAGGCGGCCGCGACGAACCGGAACAGCAGCTGCGCACCGGTGTCGTCCAATGGCGCGAACCCGAGCTCGTCGACCAGGACGAGGTCGTTGCGCAACAGCGCGTCGATGACCTTCCCGACGCTGTTGTCGGCCAGCCCTCGGTAGAGGGTCTCGACGAGCGCGGCGGCGGTGAAGTACCGGACCCGATGGCCCTGCTCGACCGCAGCGATCCCCAACGCGATCAGCGTGTGGGACTTCCCGGTGCCGGCGGGGCCGATCATGCACACGTTCTCCGCCGCCCGGATCCACTCCAATGACGACAGGTAGTCAAACGTCGCGGCCGGGATCGAGGATGCGGCGACGTCGAACTCCTCGAGCGTCTTGGCGACCGGGAAGCTCGCTTGTCGCATCCGGGTGCGGGCGTTGGACTCATCACGCGAGGCGATCTCGGCCTCGATGAGGGTGCGGAGGAACTCCTCGGGCTTCCACCGCTGGGTCTTCGCGGTGACGAGCAGCTCGGGTGCCAGCCGGCGCATCGCGGCCATCTTCAACCGCTTCAACCCCTCGTTCAGGTCCGCTGGCAGCGGCGGTGGCGTCGTCGCGGTCATGCTCCCTCACCGCCCTCGGCATCGATGTCGATGCGGTAGGCGTCCAGCGACCGGGTCGGGACCGTGGGCAGTGTCATCACCAGCGCCTGCCCTGCGGCGGTGGGTCGGGGTGCGTGACCGTTGGTGGCCAGGATCGACCGGACGTCGTCGGCACGCCACCGACCGAACGCCACAGCCCGCTCCAGTGCCGCGGTCAGGACGTCATGACCGTGGGCGGCACCCAGGGTGAGCAGGACACCTATCTCGGTGTTGAGCTTGGTGACACCCGCGGCGGCGGCACCAGTGAGGAACTGCTCGGCAACTGGGCCCAGGGACAGGAACTCCCGCTCGACCGCCGTGCGCGGCCGCGCACCGCGGCGCGGGGTGTCGGGACGTGGGCGGTCGTAATGGGCATCGACGATCGAGGTCTCTCCGGGCGCCACCAGCGCGTGCTCGGCGTGGACCTCGCCGGTGACCGGCTCGATGACCCGCAGCACCCGGTCCCGCTCGTCGACCAGCACCGTGACCGTGGTGCCGATCAACCGGTTCGGGACCGAGTAGCGCGCCGACCCGAACCGGATGCAGGACAGCTTGTCTACCTTCCTGGTGATCGGCTTCGGGCCGACCTCCAGCCGCAGCGACGGCAGCTCGCCGAGCAACTCGACCTCGGTGGCGAGTCGCTGCTCGGGGACGGCGTGGATCTCCGAATGCAGCGCCGCGTTGACCTCGCCACACCAGGCGACGGCACGCTCGTTCAGTCGCGCCAGGCCGTCGGCCCACGGGTCGTCCCCAAGAACAGGGTCGAGTTCGAGTGGGACCAGGAGGTCGTCCTTGGCGTAGCCGACCAGGTTCTCCACGATGCCCTTGGACTCCGGATCCTGTGCATGACAGAAGTCGGGCCGGAACCGGTAGTGGGTCGCGAACCGCACATAGTCCGGGGACGGCACCACGACGTTCGCGACCACGCCGCCCTTCAGACAGCCCATCCGGTCCGCGAGCACGGTCTTGGGGACACCGCCGAGGACCTCGAAGCACTCCGCGAGCATGCCCAGCGTGGTGGCCTGCTGCTCATCGGCGGCGAACCGGACGAACCGGAACCGCGACCACGCCAGCACCGCACAGAAGACGTGGACCTTGCGGCCGGCGACGATCTCCTCGCCCCAGTCGATGGCCAGCACCTCACCCGGTGACCAGATCGCCGGACGCCGACCACCCGCGCGGACCTGACCACGACGCCACTCACTCTTGGCGTGGGCGACCAGACGTCGGAAGTTGCGGTCCGACCCCTCATAGCCCGCCGCCCGCGCGGCGGGCAGCAGCCGCTTCGCGCTGATCTTGCCTGCGGTCTTCTTGACACTCGCCGCGACCAGCTCGGCGACCTCGTCATAGTTCCGCGCCCGGACCGGCTTCGTCGGCCCCTGCCCGGTGCCGGCGGCCTCGTGAGCCTCGATGATCCGTCTGACGGTCTTGTGGGTCGTGCCGCAGATCTCCGCGGCTCCCCGGTAGGTGCCTACGTCTCGGTAGGCGGCAATCACGTCCATTCGTTCCTTCGCGTTCTTCAATGGAAGCCCCTGCGTGGTGCTCGGTGACTGGTTGGCACCGCCACCGTCACCACGCAGGGCCTTCTCCGTCGGCTACGACACGACGCGAAGGGTGGGGACTTCTATCTGGCCACCAGTGGGGACCCCGACTTGGCCACCAGTGGGGACCTTTTCATGGCCACGGACAGCGGATCGGGTCGAGTGTCGGTCGACATCTTCTCGACCTTCTGGCGGTAGCGGTTCGCACAGATCCAAGTGCTCAACGGCACCCCGAGGGGATCTTTCCAATCGCCCGATTTCTTCAGCGACACTGCTGGCATCACTGGATTCGAGAGGTGGGGATGCGCCCGGCGAGGCCCCGCCAACGAATCTCTTCGGCGATGACGGTCGCCGCCTCGGCTACTCCTTCCGCCATGGCTCGGATCATCGAGGCAGAAGCTGATTGGGCGAGGAGCCTGCAGGGCCGAGATCTACTACGTCTTTCGATGTCGTCCAAGACCTGCCCCTAGAGCACTGGTCCACCTGTCGGCCACAGCGAGAGCCCGCCGAGTCGCAACAACGTCATGGACGCGGACGTACTGGCAACCGGAGACCGCTGCCAGCGCTGACGTGATTGCGGTCAAGTCATCGCGCTCCGTGGGCGGAGCTCCGCGACCCTGAGCTGTGAGCTCGCCGAGGAAGGACTTTCGCGACGTGCCGATCATGACCGGATAGCCGAGGTCCAGGATCGTTGCGACATTCGCGAGAAGTTGCCAGTTATGGACACTGGTTTTCCCGAAACCGATCCCTGGGTCCAGCACGAGTCGGGATTCGGGGACGCCTGCGGCTCGAGCAGCATCCGCTCGACCTCGCAGGTGGGCTGTCACCTCGGCCACGACATCGTCGTAGACGGCACGGGTTGCCATAGTCCGGCTCGGACCCCGCCAATGCGATAGCACAAGGGTTGCGTGTTGCTCGGCCACGGTCGCGAGAATTGGAGGATCGTGAAGCCCGCCGCTGACGTCATTGACCATCACAGCGCCAGCCTCAAGGCAGGCGGCTGCTACCCCTGCCTTCATGGTGTCGACGCTGACGGCGACACCTTCCGCTGCCAGCCCCTCAACGACCGGCAAGACGCGTTGAAGTTCGAGCTCATCGTCAACGGGGAATGCTCCCGGACGCGTTGACTCGCCGCCGACATCAACGAAGTCGGCACCCGCCGCGAAGAGCTGAATCCCGGTTGCGATGGCATCCTCGGGGCCCCGGAATCGTTCGCCATCGGAAAATGAGTCCGGAGTTACGTTCAGGATTCCCAGGATGACAACCAATTCTCTGTTAGTCCTTGCGCTGGTTGATCGCGTCGGCGGCGGCCGAGAGGACCGTGTTCAGGTCACCGACCACACCGAAGTCGACCAGCTCGAAGATCGGGGCTTCCTCGTCCTTGTTGACGGCCACGATCGTCTTCGAGGTCTGCATGCCGGCGCGGTGCTGGATCGCACCGGAGATGCCGGCGGCAACGTACAGCTGCGGCGACACGGTCTTGCCCGTCTGGCCGACCTGGAAGGAGTGCGGCATCCAGCCGGAGTCGACCGCGGCACGCGAGGCGCCGACCGCCGCGCCCAGGGCGTCGGCCATGCCCTCGATCGGCTCGAAGTTGCCGCCGGTGCCACGACCACCGGAGACCACGATCGCGGCCTCGGTGAGCTCGGGGCGACCGGTCGCCTTCCGCGGCTGCGAGGCCACGATCTGCGCCTTCTTCGCCGAGTCCGAGATGGTCGCCGCGAACTCCTCAACGGCGCCCGCACCCGCGGACTCCTCCGGAGCAGCGGAGTTCGGCTTCACCGTGATGATCGGCGTGCCCTTGGTGACCTTGCCGGTCAGGGTGAAGTTGCCGGCGAACACGCTCTGCGTGGTCACCCCGCCCTCCTGCACGTCGACGGCGTCGGTGATGAGGCCCGAGCCGATCTTGATCGCCAGGCGACCGGCGATCTCCTTGCCCTCCGAGGTGGAGGGGATCAGAATCGCGGCGAGGCCCCCACCCGACTGGGCCTTCTCGGCGAGCTGCTGCAGCGCCTCGGCCTTCGGGGCCACCAGGTAGCCCTTGATCTGCGCGTCGTCGACGACGTAGACCTTCTCCGCGCCGTGCGCCTTGACCTTCTCGGCTACCTCGGCGCCCTGGGCGCCGCTGCCGATGAAGACCGCGGACGGCTCGCCGAGCCGCTTGGCGATGGTCAGGAGCTCGTACGTCGGCTTGCGCACGGCGCCGTCGACGTGGTCGATGAGAACGAGAACTTCAGACATTACGGCCTCCTCGGCACGAGCGGTGAGCCGCTGCCACGACTCGACCTTGATGTGGGGCGCCGGGCACCGCCGACGTATGACTGAACAAAATTTCGTCGCCCCACGGAGACACGAAATCTCATCGACGATGCCCGGCCGTCTTCGAGCTGACCGACTTGATTCGCCGGTCCTTGCTTCGTCTTCAGATGAACTTCTTGGCGGCGAGGAACTCGGTCAGCGCCGTGGCCCCCGAGCTGTCCTCGTCCTTGACGATCTCGCCGGCGGTGCGCGGCGGGCGGGGCGTGGTCTCGTCGACCTCGGTCCACGCGACCGACAGGCCGACGTCGCCGGCGTCGACACCGATGTTGCTGAGCGACCAGGTCTCGAGCGGCTTCTTCTGGGCGGCCATGATGCCCTTGAACGACGGGTAGCGAGCCTCGCCGGACTGGTCGGTGACCGACAGCACGAGCGGCATCGTCGCGCCGATGACCTCGGTCGCGGTGTCGCCGTCGCGCTTGACGCGGACCTGGTCGCCCTGGGTCTCGACGACCGAGGCGAGGGTGACCTGCGGGAGGTCGAGGCGTTCGGCGAGCATCGCCGGGACGACGCTCATGACGGCGTCGGTCGAGGCCATGCCGCAGACGATAAGGTCGGCCGGGCCGGCCTTCTCGACGGCCTTGGCGAGGACGAGCGAGGTGGCGACGGCGTCGGAGCCGGCGATCGCGTCGTCGACGACGTGGATGCCCTTGTCGACGCCCATCTGCAGCGCCTTGCGGACGGCGTCGACGGCCTTCTCCGGGCCGATGCACACCGCGGTGACCTCGGTGTCGTCGCCGGCCTTCTCCTTGATCTGGAGGGCCTGCTCGACGGCGTACTCGTCGAGCTCGGACAGGAGCCCGTCGACGCCGACACGGTCCACGGTGTTGTCCGACTCGAACTGCCGGTCGGCAGTGGCGTCGGGAACGTACTTCACACAGACGACAATGTTCATGAGGCTTCGCTCCGGGTCACAGTTCCACCTCTCACGAGGCTGCTAGCGCGTTGCCGGTGGTCTGGATCCCGGCGGAGCGCTCGGCTAGTTCGACAACATTCTTTAGGAGCATCGCGCGAGTCATCGGCCCTACACCGCCGGTGGCTCTGGTCCATTTGCCCGCCACGGTTTCCACGTCAGGGTGAACGTCTCCCAGGATGCCCTCGACCGTGCGCGTGATGCCGACCGACAGCACGGTGGCGCCGGGCTTG
>JAUYLL010000129.1 GCA_030698375.1 Nocardioides sp.
GCACCCGGCGGCGCTCGGCCATCGCGGCGAGCCCGATGCCGGGGGTGTTGCCCTGGACAGCGGCGACCTCCACAGGCTCGCCGGCGACCACCCGTGCCGCGGGGTCCAGCGGCACCCACCAGCCAGCGCCCACCAGCAACAGCGTGGCGGCGACGGTGGCGAGCACGGGCAGCGGACGCTCACGCACCCCGAGGACCGCCCACGCCAGGACGCCACCGAGGAGCGCCAGGGCGAAGCCCGTCCCCGCGGCGCCGACCCACGGGAGCAGCGCGGCGGCAGGGGTGTCGACGACGCCGAACGCCAGGCGCCCCCAGGGGAACCCGCCGAGAGGCCAACTCCCCCGCAGCGCCTCGAGGCTCACCCAGAGGAAGGCGAAGGCCACCGGCCACCAGCGGCGGTCGTTCACGGCAGCGGTGCCGGCGCCGACGACCCCGATGAGCAGGCCCTCGAGGAGGGCGAGCGCCGGCCACGCCGGGGTGACGACCGAGAGCCACGGCAGCAGCGCCACCATGAAGGTGGTGCCGTACGTCGCCGCGACGGCATACCCGCGGCGGGCGCGACGGGGCCCGGTCAGCCCGGCGAGCAGCAGCGCCAGGGCGGCGATCGAGAGCGGCATGAGCCAGGCGAGGGCCAGCGGCTCGAAGGCGAGCGCGAGGACCGCTCCGGCACACGCAGCGGCGAAGAGACGGAGCAGCACCGGCCCAACCTAGCGGTGCAGGACAACGGAAAGGGTCCAGACCCTTCGGACCGAGCACGCCACCGCCGGCTGCGGTGGACGAACCCGTTGTCTACTGGGTTCTGGACCCTCTCCGTGTCCTCCCCTACCGTGCCTGCACCTGCTGGTGCCGCGGCGCCTCCGTGGTCGTGGTGCCCGACCCGGCGCTCCCCGCGGCGCGGCCAGCACCAGGGCCACGGCGTTCCGCTCAGAAGGAACTTCGGAGAGACTCGATCACCGCACCGTGGGCTGTCAACCACACGCTGACCTGGTGTTTTACGTATTTGCGCAGGTCAGCGCAGTGTGCCGCGGCAGAGATTCCAGTTAAAGAATTCGAGTTCCCCGGCGTGTCGGCTGGCGCCACGCCGACGCCTCGGCGCTGCGGTGCCGGGTCAGGGGCGCGACGGGACGACGACGGTGCCGATCGCGGTGGTCGCCACCAGGGGGCTCTCCAGGACCGCGGCCGCGGAGGCCGCCGTACCCGGGGTCCCGGGGTCGGCGGCACCGCGCGTGAGCACGCTGAGGGTGAAGGCCAACGTCCGGCTGCGGGTGCCCACCGCGACGACCTCGGCGGTGGCCTCGACCACGTCGCCGGCGCGGACGGGCGCGAGGAACTGGACGTCGGAGTACGACGCGAAGAGTCCCTCGTCGCCGTCGCTGCGGATGCACAGCTCGGTCGCGACGTCGCCGAACAGGCCGAGGCCGAAGGCGCCGTCGACGAGTCCGCCGGCGTAGTGGGCGTGCCCGTGGTCGACGTAGCGCCGGTGGGTGACGCGAAGGCCGACGTGGGCGCCGGTGCTCGGCGAGGGCGTGGGGGTGTCGGTCATCGGCTGGCCTCCGTGCTCGGGGTCTGGGTCGTGGGGCGGGTCGGGGTGTGCCGGGCGACGACCCGGGCGACGAGGTAGCTGGCGACCTCGCCGGGGGTGGTGCCGCGACCGAAGACCCGGTCCACCCCTAGGGCCTCTGCGCCCGCCTCGTCGAAGCGGGGGCCGCCGACCACCAGCAGGGGGCGCCGGCGGGGTGGGAACGCCTCGCGGAAGGCGGCGGCCATCTCGCGGGTGTTGTGCAGGTGCGCGTCGCGCTGGGTGACGACCTGGGAGACGAGCACCGCGTCGGCCTTCTCCGCCCGAGCGCTCTCGACCAGCTCGGGGACCGAGACCTGGGCACCGAGGTTCACCACCTTGAGCTCCCGGTAGTACTCCAGCCCCTTCTCCCCCGCCCAGCCCTTCACGTTGAGGATCGCGTCGATGCCGACGGTGTGCGCGTCGGTGCCGATGCAGCCGCCGACGACCACGAGGCGGCGACGCAGGGCTTTGCGGATCGCAAGGTTGGCCTCCTTCGGGGTCAGCAGCGGGTAGTCGCGCTCGACGACCCGCACCGCACCGACGTCGACGAGGTGCGAGACCCGGCCGTAGACGACGAAGAAGGTGAACTCGGGCCCCATCGGCTTCGCGTGCGCGACGAGCGCGGGCTCCATGCCCATCTTCTGCGCCAGCTGCAGCGCCGCCCCCTCGCTGGTCTTCGAGTGCGGGAGGGGCAGGGTGAAGGAGACCTGCACCATCCCGTCGCCGGTGGTGTCGCCGTACGGCCGAACGAGGGTCATCGCCCCTCCTCGAGCAGCGTGGTCGCGGGGTTGAGGTATCCCTCGGCCTTGCGTACGACGCCGTCGAGCCCGCGGCCCTTGTCGGCCGGGCGGCGCATCAGGCCGAAGGTGCCGTCGGCGATGGCGTCCAGGAGACCGCCGGGGTGCTGCTCGCGGTCGGTGATGGCGGTGAGCAGGTCGACGGCCTCGTCGAGGACGGTCCGGGCGCGCTCGGCGATGAACCCGTCGGGCGCGGGGTGGAGGTCCTCCCCCAGCCGGCCGGCGGCGTTGAGGACGTAGCGGACGTTCTGCAGGGCCAGGTCGCGGTCGGAGAGCCAGGGGGTGACCACTGCCTCAGTCATCATGCCGACCAGCAGGATCCCCTGGCCGGTGAGGGCGCCGGCGAGGTTGAAGAAGGCGTCCAGCAGGTAGCCACGGAAGATGTCGCCGGTCATGTGCCGCGTGGGCGGCATCCACTTCAGCGGAGCATCGGGGAAGAGCTCGCGGGCCAGCAGCGCGTGCGCGAGCTCGAGGCGGAAGGAGTCCGGCAGGTCCGGGTCGATCTCGAAGGCGTGCCCCAGGCCGAGCTGCCAGTCCTCGAGGCCCGCCTCCTTGGCGAAGTACTCGTTGAGCAGCTGGGAGACGGTGACGGTGTGGGCGGCGTCCACGGCGTCGGCGGTGGTGAGGTAGTTGTCCTCGCCGGTGTTGATGATGATCCCGGCGCGGGCGTGCACCTGGCGGCTGAAGCGCTGATCGATGAAGGTGCGCAGCGGGTTGATGTCGCGGAAGAGGATCCCGTACATCGAGTCGTTGAGCATCATGTCGAGTCGCTCGAGCCCGGCGAGTGTCGCGATCTCTGGCATGCACAAGCCCGAGGCGTAGTTGGTCAGCCGCACGTAGCGGCCCAGCTCGCGGCTGGACTCGTCGAGGGCGGCCCGCATGAGCCGGAAGTTCTCCTGCGTGGCGTAGGTGCCGGCGTACCCCTCGCGGGTGGCGCCCTCGGGGACGTAGTCGAGCAGCGACTGGCCGGTGGAGCGGATGACCGCGATCACGTCGGCGCCCGCGCGGGCCGCGGCCTGAGCCTGCGGGATGTCCTCGTGGATGTCGCCGGTGGCGACGATGAGGTAGATCCACGGCGTGCTCGGCGCGTCGCCGTGCCGGGTGATGAGCCGCTCGCGCTCGCGCCGGCGGGCGTCGATCCGGCGCAGCCCCGCCCCGACCTCCTTGCGGGCCCGGGACGCCGCACGGGTGCGGTCGCGGTCCTCGGGCAGGCGGAAGCGCACCGAGCCCACGGCCGCCTTCTGGGCGAGCTCGGCGAGGTCGGCCGCCTCGCCGCGCACCAGGGCGTCGTACGCCGGCAGGCAGACGCCGTGCTCGAGCCCGACGTCGCCGCGGACGGCGTCCAGCAACCGGTTGCTCCACGGGATGCCGTCGGCGTCGGCACCCCCCAGACCGGACATCCGCAGGGTGGCGCGCTCTACCGAGACCGTGGTGTGGTCCTGGGCGAGGCGGACGATCGGTCGGCCGGCCTTGCGCGCCAGGCTGCGCGCCCGGCGCACCGTGGCGCGGTCCAGCGGCAGGCGGGGTCGGGTCGGCACGGCCTGGCGGGTGGTGGTCATCGCAGGGCTCCGGGTTCCTCGTGGGCGACGCGCCCGTGGACGACGGTGAGCAGGCAGGCCGGCAGCGGCGCGCCGCGGGCGAGGTCGGGCAGTGGCAGCGGCCCGTCGGCGTACCCGCCGGGGACGTCCCATACCGCCAGCGACGCAGGAGCGCCGGGTACGAGGGTCCCGGCGCCCGGCAGCTCCGAGCCTGCCGCCAGCCAGCCTGCGCGGGTGTGGGCGCCGAAGGCGCGCAGGGCGGGGAGCCGCTCGCGGTGGGTCTGGTGCTGGGCGGCTGCCCGCACGGCCGCCCAGGGCCCGAACGGGGTGACGGGCGTGTCGGAGCCGAGTGCCACGAGGACCCCGGCGTCGGCGAGCGTGGCGAGCGGGTTCATCCCGGCTGCCCGCTCGGGGCCGAGGCGCTGGGCGTACAGCGAGGACTCGCCGCCCCAGTAGGCGTCGAAGAGCGGCTGCATGCTCGCCGAGACGCCCCAACGGGCCAGGCGCGCGGCATCGGCCGGCGCGATCATCTCGACGTGCTCGAGCCGGTGGCGGGCGGCTCGGAGCGCGTCCTCGCCCAGCTCGTCGGCGGCGCGCTGGAAGCCGGTCAGGACGGTGTCGACGGCACGGTCACCGATGACGTGGAAGCCTCCCTGGAGGCCGGCACGCGTGCACGCCACCACGTGGGCGTGCACCTGCTCGACGTCCAAGTAGAGCGCGCCCGCGGTCGAGGGGTCGTCGGAGTACGGCGCCCGCAGCGCCGAGGTGCGCGAGCCCAGTGCGCCGTCGGCGCAGAGGTCCCCGGCCAGGCCGACGCAGCCGTGGGCTCGTGCCGCGGCGATGCTCTCGTCGTCCGCGTGGGTGCCCCAGTAGCGGACCACCTCGGTCAGGGCGCCGTCGTGGGCGAGCGCGAGCGCGTCGAGCCGGGCGTAGTCCTCCACCGGCGAGAGGTGGGGCGCCCCCATCTCGTGGACCGCGCCGATGCCCTGGCCTGCGGCCGCGCGCAGCGCCAGGAGCAGCGCGTCGGCGCGCGAGGACTCCGGGAGCAGGGTGAACAGCGCCTCCCGGGCGACGTCGTGGGCGCGCTGGGTGAGGACACCGTCGGGGTCGAAGCCGGCGGCACCGGTGACGGCCGGCACGGCGTCGAGAAAGGCGCTGGAGACGACCGCCGAGTGCACGTCGACACGGGCGAGGTACGCCGGCCGGCCCCCCGTGGCGCGGTCGACCTCGGCGCGGGTGAAGGGCCTCCGCTCCGGCCAGTGCGTGTCGTCCCAGCCGTGGCCGAGGAGAATCGGCTGGGTGTGGCTGCGGGCGTGCTCGGCGAGCGCGTCGAGCGCGGTCACCAGCGTGGGGGTCGCGAGGTCGACGCTGGTCTCGGCGAAGCCGGTCTGGGCGAGGTGGACGTGGGCGTCGACGAAGGCGGGAGTCACCAGGCGGCCATCGAGGTCGAGGACCACCTCGGCGTGCACGGCCCAGGCGTTGGCCTCGTCCTCGTGCCCGATCCAGGTGACGCGACCGTCCTCGACCGCGACGGCCGTCAGCGGCCCCGTGGGCCTGGTGGCGCCGGGGAGGACTCGGCCGTTGCGGAGCAGGAGGCGACGGGGGCTCATCGCGCCATCCTCACAGGCGCCGCTCGAACAGGGCGCGCACGCCGGGCTCGCGTCGCAGCAGGTCGAGGGCGAGCTCGGCGTGGCCCGGGACGTAGCCGTTGCCGACCAGCATCGTGATGTCGGCGGCGAGGCCCTCCGCACCGAGCGCGGCAGCGCTGAAGGAGGTCGCCATCGAGAAGAACACCACGGTCCCGCCGTCGGCCGTGGCGAGGATCGCCCCGCCCTCGCAGCCGGGCACGTCGACGCAGACGACGGTGACGTCGGCGGGGCCGCCGGCGGTCGTGACCGCGTCGCGGAGCGCGAGCGGGTCCCGGGCGTCGGCCACCACGACGGTGTCGGCTATCCCGGCGGAGCGCAGGAGCGCGGCCTCGTCCTCGTGCGGGACGACGCCGATCGTGCGGCCCGCCCCGGAGGCGCGCGCGGCGGCGAGTGCGAGGGAGCCGGACTTGCCGGCACCGCCGATGACGGCGACGGTCGACGGGCGGCCGCTGCCGGCGTGCTGCCTCTCGGCGTGCTGGGCGACGACCCGCGCGGTGAGCGCGGGTGCGCCGCACACGTCGAGCACCGCGAGGGCCAGGTCCTCGGGGAGGTCGTCGGGCAGCCGCGCGGCCACGGTACGCCCGAAGAGGATCGCGTAGCCGTCGCAGGGCACCTGCTCGGAGGTGCCGTCCCACGCCCGCAGGTCGTCCTCGACCACCAGCGGGGTGAGGGTGAGCGAGACGAGCGTCGCCACACGGTCGCCGACGGCCAGGCCGAGCGGGCTCCGCTCCCCCACCTCCTCGACGACGCCGATGAGCATCCCACCGGAGCCGGTCACGGGGTTCTGCATCTTGCCGCGGGTGCGCACGATCTCGAGGACCGCCGCCCGGACCGCCGCCCCGTCGCCGCCGTGGGACTCCCGCAGCTGCCGGAACGAGGCCGCATCGAGGTTGAGCCGGCGTACGCGGACCCGGAGCTCGTCGTCGGCCAGCGTCGGGTGGGTGTCGAGCCGGACCGCGGACTGCGGGAGCACGCCGGGGGGCTCGAGGACGCGGTGCACACCGGTCGGGTCGCTGGCGGGAGTGGAGTCGGGCGACACGGAACACTCCTCGGAGGGTCGTCGGACAGGAAGATATGCGGCGTGGTGATGGACTGACCGGATGATCGCATCGTACGCTCGAAGAGAGGCAGGACGACACACCAGGAGTGCGCGATGAGCATCGATACCTCGATCAGCCTGGGCACCGGGCAGCCGTACGCGTACGAGCGCCGCGCGCTCGTGGAGCCCGACTGGACGCGGCTGCCGGGATGGCGTGACGTCACGGTCGAGGAGTGGCGTTCCGTGCAGTGGCAGCGCGCCCACTGCGTCAAGAACGTCGCCCAGCTGCGCGCGCTGTGGGGCGACCTCGTCGACGAGCGCTTCTACGCCGACCTCGAGCGTGACCAGCGTGAACGGGCGACGATGTCGATGCTCGTCCCGCCGCAGATGATGAACACCATCGCCCCCCACGAGGTCCCCCGGGGACCGGGCTCGTGGACCGAGTCGGTGTACGCCGACCCGGTGCGTGCCTACATGATTCCGGTCCTCTCCGACCGGCGCACCGACTGGCCCTCCCACCCCTACGCCACCCGGGACTCCCTGCACGAGCACGACATGTGGGTCGCCGAGGGGCTCACGCACCGCTACCCCACCAAGGTGCTCGCGGAGCTGCTGTCGACCTGTCCGCAGTACTGCGGCCACTGCACCCGCATGGACCTGGTCGGCAACTCCACGGCGGCTGTCGACAAGCTGAGGTTCGACCTCAAGCCGGTCGACCGGCACGCGGCCATGCTCGACTACCTCCGGCGGACCCCGTCGGTGCGTGACGTGGTGGTCTCCGGTGGCGACGTGGCCAACATGCCGTGGGCGCGGCTGGAGTCCTTCCTGACCCAGGTCCTCGAGATCGAGAACGTCCGCGACATCCGGCTCGCGAGCAAGGCACTTGTCGGACTCCCCCAGCACTGGCTCTCCGACGACGTGCGCGCCGGGATGGAGCGGGTTGCCACGGCCGCTCGTGCGCGCGGCGTCTCCCTTGCCATCCACACCCACGCCAACCACGCGGCCTCCGTGACGCCGCTGGTGGCCGAGGCGGCCCGGGCGATGCTCGAGGCCGGGGTGCGCGACGTACGAAACCAAGGGGTGCTGCTCGACGGCGTCAACGCCGACCCGCACGCCCTCCTCGACCTCTGCTTCGCGCTGCTCGACGGTGCCGGGGTCATGCCCTACTACTTCTACATGTGCGACATGATCCCCGACGCCGAGCACTGGCGGGTCTCCGTCGCGGACGCCCAGCGGCTGCAGCACCACATCATGGGCTACCTCCCCGGCTTCGCCACCCCGCGGATCGTCTGCGACGTCCCCTTCGTCGGCAAGCGGTGGGTGCACCAGGTGGCCGAGTACGACCGCGAGCGCGGTATCTCCTCCTGGACGAAGAACTACCGCACCTCGATCGAGGCCGACGACGCGACGGCGTTGACCCGGACCTATGAGTACTTCGACCCGATCCACACCCTCCCCGAGGCCGGCCAGAACTGGTGGCGCGAGAACGCAGGTGGCTCGCCCGATGAGGCGCAGAAGCCGCTGCGGATCAGCTGAGGGGGCTCAACACCGGGTAGGGCTCGCGTGGCCGGGAGGCACGTGCGCGTCCTGCCACGAAGCGCAGCCGTGCCGCGTTCGCGTTGCCGAGCGCATCCCGGGCGGCCCCGGCGCGAACCACGACCAGCGCTCCGGCAGGGGCCACGAGCACGAAGGCCCCTCCGGGCCTGGCCCGGACCCTTCTCCTCTGCCCGTCCACCCGGACGACCGCCACACCACTGCTCGCAGCCTGGGGCCGGTAGGTCAGGTCGTGGTAGGGCCGCGCCCCGGGGTATGGGAGCACGAACGCGGCTCTGCCGCGCTTCGCACGCACCGGCAGCGCCCTGAGCACGCGGCCTCGGCGCACCTCGAAGGAGCGGGATACGAGCCGGTACCGCTTGGCGGTGACCACGAAGCGATGGGTCCCGGGGCGGGCGTCGAGCGGGACCTCCCACCGGGCCCGGTACGTCCCCGTCGTTGCCTCCTTCAGGTGGCGGGGTCCGAGCGGCACGGCCTCGTCTCCCTCGACGTCCCACGCGAGTGCGGTTCCCCGGTCGTCGTTCACGCGGGTCCACCCGTCCTGGTCGCGACGCTGGACCGTGACGAAGGCCCGGTCCAGGGGCCGGTCGACGCCACGCGGCCCGCCCTTCCAGGCGAACGTTGCCCGCCCGAGCCGGGCTACGCCCTTCGGCTGCCTCCGCACCTGCGCCGTGTCCGGCCCGGTCGGGTATGGCGTGTGGTCCGCCTCAAGCCCGTTGGTGGGGTCGAACGCGTATGGCGCCGGGGCGGGCATGCCCTCGGCCATGGTGCGGGCCAGCCGCGCAGTCTCCTCCACGAGCAGGTTCGCCGAGAACTTGCCGAAGTTGGTCTGACCGCCTTCGTAGGCCTGCCACGCGTACTCCTCGGGGGTGGTGAAGTAGCCCTGGTACTCGTTGGCGAGCCCGGAGACCGCGACCGAGCGGACCCCCGACCCGGCCAGGGCGTCGAGGACCCCGGCCTTCAACCGGCGGCCGACCTCCACGGTCACCTCCCCCGGGTTGGTCGCGATCGCGCCGTCTCCGACCCGGACCAGAGCCAGGGGTGCGCCCTGCGGGATCGGCACGCCCTGCGGCAGGAGCTGGATCTTGTTGCCCTGAGGGCCTGCCTCGGTCGGCAACCGGTGCCCCTCGAAGACGACTCCGGTGTGCTCGTGCAGCTGCCCGCGGTGTTCGTCGGAGCCGCTCAGGAGGGGAAGGCCCGGCACTGCCTTGTCATCGACGCGACCTCCCTCGGTCTCCTGGCCGCAGAAGCAGAAGCGGGTCCAGCGCAGGTCCAGGACCGGTGTCGACGTCAGCCGCTTCCCCGCATCGGCCCACGCCCGCAGCATTGCCGCGGCTTCGACGCGTCCGACGTACTCCGCCGCGGCGGGTCCGGTGCGGTCGAGCGCGGAGGAGGTGTCGCCCTCGTCGGCGTTCGAGAACGCGCTGACGACGTCCTGCCCGGGGGGCGCGCCACCGGTCTCGCGCAGTGCCGCCTCGCTGGCGAGCATCGCGGGCCCGAGGTGATCCCCGTTGTAGTTCTCCGCCATCGAGCCGAGGTTGACCGTCCCGTGGTTGGCGAACGTGGACCACATCCCGACCGGGACGAGGCGGCCACGTAGGCGCTTGTCCACCCGCAGCACGTCGAGCTCCGGCGCGATCGTGCTCTCCCGACCCTCCGGGCTCTCGCTGGCGTCTCCCTCACCCAGGCCGCGCTCGATGCCGTAGTTGGCCAGGTGCGCCTCGACCGACCGGTTCTCGGTCAGCCCCTCGGGGATGTAGGTGCGCCCCCACGCCGCCGCCCCCGGCGCGAGGTCGTCGTCTGCACGAGCGATCGCGGTGGCGATCCTCCTGGCGAGGAAGCCGTACAGCTGCGGGTCCGGCTGCATGCTGAACGCTGTCGCGGTGTGCAGGTTGGGGAGGGTGAGGTCGTAGGCCACGAACGGGAAGTACTGACCCGGTGAGCTGTGGGTGTGTGTCGCGGAGACCACCATCGTGGACTCGTCGAGTCCCCGGCCCTCGAGACGCTTCGCGGCCTCGGTCAGCAGGCCCCCCGCCATGCAGCACAGGTCGGTGACGACCAGGGCGACCTTGCGATCGCCACGCTGGAGCACGATCGCTCGGGCCTGGAGCCGCCCGTGGGCCCCCTTCGCACGGGCGTCGGAGCGGACGTTGCCCATCGTGAAGTATCCCGTGGGCGGCGTGATGTCGGCGCGGCCGACGCCCACCCGAAGCCCGGGCTTCCCCGGCTCGCTCACCAGCGGCCGGGCCGTGGGCCCCTGAGGCGATCCCGCCACCGGGGCGACGGTCAGGGTCGTCAGCGCGACGACGGCGGCGAGGGCCACAGCCAGGGCTCGGTTCCGCACGATGCCTCCGTGGGCGGGGAGATGTCTTCCCGCCCAACGAGACAGAACCCGCCGTGGTTATGCGTCACCAGACGAGGCCCGGGTCTGCTCGACGAGGCGGTGTACGCAGACCCGGTGCGCACCGGTGGTCGGCGGGCAGGTGGTCTACAGCGATCCCCTGCACGTGACCGCCAGCGATGCGGTCCCGCGCCGTGCTGCGCTCTGGAAGGACCTGCTCGCCACCGGGGCGGTGGGCTAGACCGAACGGTTCTCGTACGCGGTCGACAGCACGATGGTGGTGCGGGTGGCGACGTTCGCCTCCGCACGGACGCGGGCGAGGAGGTTCTCCAGGTCGGCGGGGGTGGCGACGCGGATCTTGACGATGTAGGACTCGGTGCCGGCGACCGACCAGCAGCTCTCGATCTCGGGGATCGGGCGGAGCCGCTCGGGGTAGTCGTCGGGCGCGGCGGGGTCGATGGGGGTGACGGAGATGAAGGCCGTCAGCGGCTTGCCGAGCGCGTCGTAGTCGACGGTGGCGCCGTACCCCTTGATCACACCGCGCGTCTCGAGGCGCTTGACCCGTTGGTGTACCGCCGAGGTCGACAGGCCGGTGGCCCGGCCGAGGTCGGTGTATGACATCCGTCCGTCTTCGGCGAGGAGCGACAGGATGCGCTGGTCGGTGTCTTCCACGGCGTCACAGTAGCCAGGTCGCGGCCTCGGCGGGGCCCCTCCCGCGGCGTGGAAGACTCGCCGCCGTGACCGACACGCCTCGCCTCCTGCTCCTCGACACCGCGTCCCTCTACTTCCGGGCGTTCTTCGGCGTCCCCGACTCTCTCCGTGCGCCGGACGGTACGCCGGTCAACGCGGTGCGAGGCCTGATGGACTTCATCAGCCGGCTGGTCCGCGAGTACGAGCCGACCCACCTGGCCTGCTGCTGGGACAACGACTGGCGGCCGCAGTGGCGCGTCGACCTGCTGCCGTCGTACAAGGCGCACCGGGTTGTCGAGGTGGTCGACGACGGCAGCGACGTCGAGGAGGTTCCCGACCCGTTGGAGCTACAGATCCCGGTGATCCTCGACGTGCTCGAGGCGTGGGGTCTGCCGGTGGTGGGCGCCGACGGCTACGAGGCCGACGACGTGATCGGCACGCTCGCCACGGAGGCCGGCATGCCGGTCGACGTGGTGACCGGTGACCGCGACCTGTTCCAGCTCGTCGACGACGACGCGAGCGTGCGGGTCCTCTACACCGCGCGCGGGGTGGGACGTCACGAACGGGTCGACGCCGCCTGGGTCGTCGCGAAGTACGGCGTGCTCCCCGGCCAGTACGCCGACTTCGCCACCCTGCGCGGCGACAGCTCCGACGGGCTCCCTGGGGTTCCCGGCGTGGGCGACAAGACCGCCGCGAGCCTGCTGCTGCGCTTCGGTGACCTCAGTGGCATCCGCGCGGCCGCCGAGGACCCCGACGCCGAGCTCTCCCCGAGCGTGCGGCGCAAACTCAAGGACGCCTCGGCGTACCTCGACGTGGCACCCGAGGTCGTCGCGGTCGCGCGCCACATCGACCTCGGGGCGCCGGACCTGCGCTTGGCGGGCGGTGTCGCCGACTCCGCCCGGGCCGCCGAGCTGACCCGGCGCTGGGACCTCGGGACCTCGGCCGAGCGGCTGACCGCCGTCGTCGCGGGCCGCGCGCAGGACTGAGCTCCCTCGAGCGGACCGGTCAGCCGCCGACCGAGCTGTAGGCGACCACGCCACGGCGCACCAGCCCGATCGCCTCGCGCGCGGTCCGCCGCACCGGGCTGTCGCCCGCGGCGTTGGCGACCTGGGCGAGCAGGTCCAGCAGCTGCTTGATCCAGCGCACGAAGTCGCCGGCCGGCAGGTCGACCACCCGCAGCACGTCGTCCAGGTCGTCGCCCTCGGCCCAGCGCCACGCGGCCCAGGCGAACCCGAGGTCCGGCTCACGCAGGAAGTCGAGCTTGTGCTCGCGCTCGAGGGCGTCGAGCTCGCTCCAGAGCCGCACGGTGTCGTCGAGCGCCACCTGGACCCTGCCCCCGGGCACCCGGGGCGCGACGGCGTCCTCGGGGCGGCGGGCCTCGAAGACCATCGCCGAGAGCGCGGAGGCGAGCTCCGACGGGGTCAGGTCGTTCCACAGCCCCTCGCGCAGCCCCTCGGCGACGACGAGGTCCAGCTCGCTGTAGAGCCGCATCAGCGTTTCCCCGCGGGGGGTCACCTCGGTCTCCGGCGCCGCACCTGCCTCGCCCGGCACCTCCTCGAGGTACCCGAGGTCGGTGAGGACGTCGCAGACCCGGTCGAACTGCCGGGCGATCGTGTTCGTGCGCGTCTCGATGCGCCGCTCGAGCGTGCGGGCGTCGCGCTGCAGCTTGAAGTGGCGCTCAGCCCACCGGGCATGCTCCTCGCGCTCTTCGCAGGCGTGGCAGGGGTGCTGGCGCAGCCGACGTCGCAGGTCGTCGGCCTCAGCCCCCTCCACCCCCTCGGTACGCCGGCCCTCCCCCGTCGACGCGAAGGCGCGGGTGGGCGGGGGCACCCCCCGGGTGCGGGACCGCAGCGCTGACGCGAGGTCGCGGCGCGCGTCGGGGCTGCGCTGGTTGAAGTTCTTCGGCACCCGCACTCGGGTGAAGGCCTCGACCGGCGTGGGGAAGTCGGCGAGGTTGAGCCGTCGTGCCTGCTTGTCGAGCGTCACCACCAGGGGCCGCGGCTCCTCGCCGCGACGGGTGTTGCCGGGGTCGACGACCACCGCGATGCCGGCGAACTTCCCGGCCGGGACCTCGATGACGTCGCCGGGCCGCAGCATGTCGAGCGAGGCCACGACGTCCCGCCGGCGGTCGAACCGGCGGGATTTGGCCTGCCGGGACTCGACGTCGGAGAGCTTGCGGCGCATCGCGGCATACTCCATGAAGTCGCCGAGGTGGCACTGCGCGGCCTCGGCGTAACCGTCGAGGGCGTTCTCGGCCTTGCGCAGCTGGCGGGCCAGGCCGACGACGGCGCGGTCGGCCTGGAACTGCGCGAACGACGACTCGAGCACCTCGCGCGCGGTGTGCCGACCGAGCTGGCGGACCAGGTTGACCGCCATGTTGTAGGAGGGCCGGAACGACGAGTTGAGGGGATAGGTCCGGGTCGAGGCGAGGCCAGCGACGCGCTTGGGGTCCATCCCGGGCTCCCATAGCACCAGCCCGTGGCCCTCGACGTCGATGCCCCGTCGGCCGGCCCGGCCGGTGAGCTGGGTGTACTCCCCCGGCGTGATCTCGGCGTGGGTCTCGCCGTTCCATTTCGACAGCTTCTCGAGCACGACCGAGCGCGCGGGCATGTTGATCCCGAGCGCGAGGGTCTCGGTGGCGAAGACGACGCGGCACAGCCCGCGCAGGAAGAGCTGCTCGACGATCTCCTTGAAGGTCGGCAGCAGACCGGCGTGGTGGGCGGCCACGCCACGGCTGAGGCCGTCGAGGAAGTCGTGGTAGCCGAGGACGACGCGGTCCTCGCGGGGGATGTCGCGGCAGCGCTCCTCGACGAACGCGACGATCTCGTTGCGCTCCTTCGGGGTGGTCAGCCGCAGGTTGGAGTCCAGGCACTGCTTGACCGCCGCGTCGCAGCCCTTGCGGCTGAAGATGAAGACGATGGCCGGCAGCATCCCCGCACGGTCGAGCCGGTCGACCACCTCGTGCCGGCTCGGGATCCACACACGGCGCCCGTTGCCGACGTTGCGGCCACCGCCCGGGCCGCCACGCCCGCGACCGGAGGGCCCCTTGCCGCGGGGGCTGCGCCGGTCGCGGACCCGGGAGCTGGCCCAGTCGTCGCGGGCCACCCGGACCAGCTCGGGGTTCACGGCGGCGCCCTCGCGCGGGAACCCTGCGTCCTCCGGCACGCCTTCGTCGGCGAAGAGGTCGAACATCCGTCGACCCACCATGACGTGCTGGTAGAGCGGGACCGGGCGGCGCTCCTCGACGATGGTGGTCACCTCGCCTCGCACCGTCGTGAGCCAGTCCCCGAACTCCTCAGCGTTCGAGACCGTGGCCGACAGCGAGATCACCGACACCGACTCTGGGAGGTGGATGATGACCTCCTCCCAGACCGCGCCGCGCATCCGGTCGGCGAGGTAGTGCACCTCGTCCATCACCACGAAGCCGAGCCCGGCGAGCGTCCGGGAGCCGGCGTACAGCATGTTGCGGAGCACCTCGGTGGTCATCACGACCACCGGAGCCTCGCCGTTGATGGTGTGGTCGCCGGTGAGCAGGCCGACGTTCTCGGGCCCGTACCGCTTCACCAGGTCGGCGTACTTCTGGTTGGACAGCGCCTTGATCGGGGTCGTGTAGAAGCACTTGCGGCCCTGCTGGAGGCCGAGATGGACCGCGAACTCCCCGACGATCGTCTTGCCGGACCCGGTCGGGGCGGCGACGAGGACGCCCCTGCCCTCCTCGACCTCACGGCACGCCCGCACCTGGAAGTCGTCGAGGTCGAAGGGCTGCAGCGTGCGAAACTCGGCGAGCACGGGGTGCGCCTGCCGCTGCCGGAAGGCCGCGTAGCGCTCGGAGGGGCTGGTCTCCTCCTCGGGCAGGGGGGTCACGGGACGAGCACCTCCAGGGCGCCGGGGAGCGCCTCGACGGTCATCGGGAGGGCGCCCATGCGCTCGCCGTCGGCGTACGCGACCACCCCGGACGCGGCGATGGTCACCCGCTTGACACGGTGGTGCCGGTACGCCGGGTGGTGGATGTGGGTGCCCTTGAACAGCTTCGGGTAGGTGCGCACGAGGTCCGGCTTGCTGATCGGCTTGATGATCACGACGTCGAGCAGGCCGTCGTCGAGCAGGGCCCCCTCCGTGATGCGCAGGCCACCTCCGAACGAGGGGCCGTTGCCGACGGCCACGAGCATGGCGTCGGTGCGCTCCACCCGGCCGTCGAGCTCGAGGGTGTAGGAGATCGGGCGGAAGACCCCGAGCTCGGCCACGGTAGCGATGTTGTAGCGCATCTGGCCGGACGGCCAGCGCATCCGGTTCGCCCGCTCGTTGACCTTCGCGTCGAAGCCCGCGGCGAGCACGGTGACGAAGTGGATTCCGTTGGCGGTGGCCAGGTCGAGGGTGCGGGTGCGTCCGCCGAGCACCACGCCCGCGGCCGCAGCCGGGTCGTGCCGGTCGACGCCGAGGTAGCGCGCCACGTCGTTGCCGGTGCCGGCGGGGACCACCCCGAGCGGGATGCCGGTGCCGGCGAGGGCCTGGGCCGCGAGGTGGACCAGGCCGTCACCGCCGCACACGACCAGCGCGTCGACCCCGTCGGCCACCGCCGCGACGGCGAGCGCCTGGGCCTCGTCGGCGTCGCGCCCCGCGAGGTTCCGGACCGCGACGCCGCCCGCGCGCAGCAGCGGCAGGACGACCGACGCAGCACGGCGTCCCCGGCCCTTGCCTGCGAGCGGGTTGGTGAGGAGCGCGATCTCGCGCGGTCGGGACGTCACGGGGCCGACTCTAGGACCCGGCTGCGACTCAGAGCCGCAGGGCTGCCACGAACCGCTGCGGCGGGACCCCGATCGACTGCGCCAGGCGGCGCAGGGCCTCGAGCGCGAGGTCGGCGGTGAACGCGGTGGCCGGTACGGCGAGGGTCAACCGCCCCTCGACCTCCAGCAGCAGGACCTGCCCGTGGGTCCAGGCCTGGTGGGCCGAGCGGCGCCACTCCTCGGGGAGGGCGGGGACGGGATAGGCGCGGTCGGCGGCGAGGAGGTCGGCGGGATGACCGTGCTCGTCACGGGCCAGCCGACCGGTCACGAGGTGGGCGCCCGCGACGCTCCCCTCGGTCGACCAGGTCACCTCGCCGAGCCCCAGCCACTCGGGCAGCTCGAAAGGGTCGGCCTCGGACACGACGTCGGTGTGCGGCGCGGCCATCAGTCGGCCGACTCGTCGATCGAGGAGGGTCGCAGGTCGAGGGGGGACACCTCGTCGTCGTCCCACTCGGCGGCCTTCGCGGCCCGGCGTGTGTCGATGAATCGCGCGATGAGCTCGCTCAGGAGGAACAGCCCCGTCATCGGGATGGCGAGAAAGAGCATCGTGAACGGGTCGGTCGAGGGGGTGGCGACCGCCGCGAAGACGAAGGTGCCGATGATGATCCAGGAGCGGTACTGGGCCAGTGACCGGCCCGTGACGACCCCGGCGAGGCTGAGCATCACGATGAACAGCGGGATCTCGAAGGCGATCCCGAAGACCAGCAGCAGCCGCACGAAGAAGCTGAAGTAGTCGCCGAACTCCACGAGGTTCGTCACGCCGGCCGGGGTGAACCCGATCAGCACCTCCAGGCCGCGCGGCAGCACGTAGTAGCCGAGCGCGATGCCACCCAGGAAGAGCGGTCCCGCGACCGCGGTGAAGATCCGCGTCGAGCGCCTCTCGTGGGCGTGCAGCCCGGGGACGATGAAGGCCCAGATCTGGTAGAGCCAGTAGGGGCTGACGGCCACGACCGCGGCGACGGCGCAGAGCTTCAGCTGCAGCAACAAGGGGCCGCCGACGCCGGCGCTGGTGATCTGGGACTCGACGTCGTCGAGGCCCGAGATCGCGTTCTCGTAGGGGTTGCGGACCAGGTCGAGGAGGAAGTCGTAGAAGAAGAGCGCCACCACCATCGCGACGACGAGCGCGACGGAGACCCGGAGCAGGCGTGCCCGGAGCTCGCGCAGGTGGTCGGCCAGCGGCATCTTGCCGCCAGGCGACGCCGCGGTGTGAGGCGCCCCGCGGAACATCCGCAGGCCGCCGGCGACGACGCCCACGGGTCAGCGGTCGGTCTCGCGCGTGGCGTCGGTCGAGGGCTCGGTGGACGCCTGGGCACGAGGCTCGGTCGACGGCGCCGCGGCGCGGGCGTCGAGCTCGCGCTGCTCGGGGGTCCGCTCGTCGTCCTCCTCGTCGGTCATCAGGCCCTTGGTCTCGGCCTTGAAGATGCGCAGCGCGCGGCCGCTGCCGCGGGCGAGCTCGGGGAGCTTCTTGGCGCCGAACAGCAGGACGAGCACGCCGATGATGATGGCGATCTCGCCGGGTCCGAGGCCTGCGATCTGCGGGAGGGGCATGGTGTCCTTCTTCGGTCGGACGGATGAGCGGGTGGTCCTCCTCCATCGTACGGGGAGCACCCCCGCCGCGGCACCGGGAGCCGGGCGCGTCCGCGGGACGGGTCAAGAACCGGTCAGGAGTACAGCGCGAGCGCCTCGGCTGCCCGGCGGCGCAACCGCTCGGCCGCCTCGGCGGGCTCGAGCACCTGCGCGTGCGGCGAGAGCCGCAGGAGCAGCCTGTCGAGCCACCGCGCGTCGCTCACCCGCAACGACACCTCGAGGCCCTCGACGCGCTCGCGCACCTCCTCGACCGGGAAGTAGTCGGCCACCCAGCGCGCCGGCGGCGCGAGGAGCAGCCGGGCCACGCCGTCCGTCGGCGACGGGACGAAGAGGGCGTCGGCCAGGTCGCGGGGGGCGTGCTCCTCGGGGACCTGGACCGGCGAGTCGAGAACCTCGGCGGCCAGCACCCGGTCGAGACGGAAGACCCGCTCGCCGTCGGCGACGTGGCACCAGGCCTGCAGGTAGACGTGACCCTCCCGGGCCACGACGGCCAGCGGGTCGACGACCCGCCGGGTGGAGGCGTCCCGGGCGGGCACGTGGTAGTCCAGCCGGACCTGCACCTGCCGGCGTACGGCGTCCTCCAGGGTGCCGCGCAGACGAGCGGACGCGGCCTGCTCCCCCAGGTCGATCTCGACCTGCGCGGCGCGCGCACCTGCGTCCTCGGTGGCGTGGTCGAGCTTGGCGAGCGCCCGGTCGACCACGTCGCGCTGCGCGGCGTCGGCGGTGTCCCGCAGGGCCCGGAGCGCGACCACCAGGGCGGTCGCCTCGTCGCTGCGCAGCCGCAGAGGACGATCGAGGTAGTCGGCGTTGGAGACGCGCACGACCCCTTCGCCGTCGAGCGCGTCCATGTCCACGTCGATGAGGTCGCCCATGCCGAGCCCGGGGAGCCCGCAGTACCAGAGCACCTTGAGGTCGGCGACGACCTGGGCGACGCTCACCCCGAGGTCCGCAGCGGCCTGCTCGAGCGGGACGGCCTCGCCGCGGTTGCGGACGTACGGCACCAGCGCCAGCATCCGGGCGACCTGGTCACGCGCGGTGCTCATGCCGCACCTCCGGCCGCGGCGCGCAACCGGCCGACGACCAGCGTGCGCAGGGTCTCGGGGGCGAGCGCGACGGCGTCGCTGCCGTAGGACAGCAGCTCGTCGGCCAGCCCGCTCTCGCTGCTGTAGGGCACCTCGAGGCGGTCCCACTCCCCCGCCGGGACCTGTGCGGAGTGGTCGGGCAGGTCGAGTGAGCCGGGCCCGGCGCTCGTGGCTGCCTGGCGCCGCAGACCGAGGCCCGCGCCGGGACGGACGAGGACCGTGGCGACGCCCCGGGGCTCCTCGGGCAGCAGGCTGCGGGTGAGTGCCCGGACGTCGAGGTCGGCGGGCACCGCGAACGCACCGGCGGGCCCGTCCCGGCGGACCTCCCCCTGCACCCGGGAGAGCCGGAAGACCCGTGGTCCGTCGCGGTCGGTGTCGTGGCCCACGACGTACCAGCGGCCGCGGGTGGCGACGACGCCCCACGGCTGGAGGTGCCGCTCGGTGGTCTCGGCGCCGGGCCGGCGGTAGTCGAAGCGCACCGGCGTGCGCTCCTGGACGGCGTCCCAGAAGTCGGCGAACGACGGTTCGCTGGCGTCCAGACGGGGCTGCGCGATGTCGAGCGCGGCGCGGTCGACGCCGATGCCTGCGGCCTTGAGCTTCACGAGCGCGTCACTGGTGCGGGCAGCGAGGCCGGCGTGCTGCCACACCCTCGCGGCCAGCCCGATGACCGCGGCCTCGTCGGCCTCAAGCACGATCTCGGGGAGCGCGAACGCGTCCTTGGGGATCCGGTAGCCGATCTCGTCGTCGAAGAACGCGTCGTGCGTGCCGACCTCGACCGGGACGCCCAGGGCACGCAGCTCCTCCTTGTCGCGCTCGAACATCTTCTCGAACGCTGCGTCGCCGAGGTCCCGGTAGGCCTCGATCACCCGTCGCAGCCGCTCCTTGGGGACGAAGGACTGCGCGACGAGCAGCGTGATCAGCAGGTTGAGCAGGCGTTCGCTCTTCGCGGTGGCCACGGCGCCCCGTCAGCTGACGCCGAGCACGTCGATGACGAACACCAGCGTCGACCCGGCCGGGATCTCGGGCTTGTCCTGGTCGCCGTACGCCGTGTCGGACGGCGCGATGATCATCACGCGACTGCCGCGCTTGACCCCGACCAGTCCCTCGTCCCAGGCCTGGATGAGCCCACCCACGCCCAGTCCGAACGGCGACGGCTCGCGGCTGAAGCTCTCGTCGAAGACGTCACCGCTGCCGTAGACCTGACCGAGGTAGTCGAAGGTGACGACCGAGCCGTCCCGGGCCTCGGGGCCCTCGCCCTCGATCAGCGGGATCACGGTGAGCTCGCCGGGCGGGTCGGCGCTGGCATCGGCGAAGTCGATGCCCGTGACCGCGCCGTCCTCCTCGACGACCTCGGGGGTGCCCTCGGGCGGGTCGACGGACTCTCCGTCCGGTCCCTCGAGGGTCTCCTCGGGCGGCCCCGAGACCACGTCGGCGACGGCGATGACCGTGTCCTCGCCCTCGATCCCCAGCTCGGGGTTGCCCTGTTCGCCGTACAGGTCGGCGGGCACCATGCCGAGCACGAAGCGGGACCCGGTCGCGGCACCGTCGAGCGCCTCGACGATCGCCTCGAAGAGCTGGGAGTCGTCAAACTGCTGGAGGTACAGCGGGCTGCCCTGGTCGTAGGTGCTGATGGCGGGCTCACCGGTGCGCGCGTTGACGAGGGTGAGGTGCAGGAGGGCGGGCTGGGCAGTGACCAGGGGAACGCCGTCACCCTCGACGAGCTGCTCGGAGCTGGTCTCGTCAAGGGAGAAGTCGTCGGCCACCGTGACCGCGGGCGCCTCTCCGAACTCGCCGGTCACCTCGACGCCCTCGAGGCCGCCAGCCTCCTCGGTGGGGCTGCCGGACTCCCCACACGCCGCCGTGGCGAGCAGCAGCGCAGCAGCAGCGCAGAGGGCGGACGATCGACGCAAGCGGGACACGGAGGACACCTCGGGGGACGGGAGCGTGGGCCGGGTCAGGCTACAGGCGGCGAGGACGAGCGGAGGCCACGGCTGTGCACGCCCATCGTGCGGCTCACATGCTCTCGATGAGCTTGTGGACCCGTTCGTCCTGGGACCGGAAGGGGTCCTTGCACAGGACGGTGCGCTGCGCCTGGTCGTTGAGCTTGAGGTGCACCCAGTCGACCGTGAAGTCGCGCCGGCGTTCCTGGGCCCGCTTGATGAACTCACCGCGCAGCCGCGCGCGCGTGGTCTGCGGCGGCAGCGACTTGGCCTCGAACACCGCGAGATCCTTGGTCACCCGGGCGACGGCACCACGCTTCTCGAGCAGGTAGTAGAGCCCGCGGCCGCGGTGGATGTCGTGGTAAGCGAGGTCGAGCTGGGCGACTCGGGGATGGCCCAGCGGGAGGCCGTTCTGGGCGCGGTAGCGCTCGATGAGCTTCCACTTGATCACCCAGTCGATCTCGCGCTCGACGAGGGAGAGGTCCCCGGAGTCGACCGCCTTCAGCCCGCGCTCCCAGAGGTCGAGCGCCGCCATGTTGACCGGTGTGTGCAGCTCGCGGCGGTCGACGAAGTCGCGGGCCCGGGTGAGGTACTCGAGCTGGATGTCGAGGGCGGAGGCCTCGCGTCCGTTGGCGAGGCGGACCTTGCGGCGGCCGGTCATGTCGTGCGAGATCTCCCGGATGGCCCGGATCGGGTTCTCCATCGTGAGGTCGCGCATCACCACGCCCTCCTCGATCATGCGCAGCACCAGGTCGCAGGAGGCCACCTTGAGCATGGCGGTCGTCTCGCTCATGTTCGAGTCGCCGACGATCACGTGCAGTCGGCGGTAGCGCTCGGCGTCGGCGTGCGGCTCGTCGCGGGTGTTGATGATCGGGCGGGAGCGGGTGGTCGCGCTGGAGACCCCCTCCCAGATGTGCTCGGCGCGCTGGCTGACCGAGTACGACGCCCCGCGGGGGGTCTGGTTGACCTTGCCGGCACCCACGAGGATCTGCCGGGTCACGAGGAACGGGATGAGCACGTCGGCGAGCTTGCTGAACTCCCCTTGCCGACCGACCAGGTAGTTCTCGTGGCAGCCGTAGGAGTTGCCGGCGGAGTCGGTGTTGTTCTTGAACAGGTAGATGTCGCCGGCGATGCCCTCGTCGTGGAGCCTGTGCTCGGCGTCGACGAGCAGTCCCTCGAGGATCCGCTCCCCCGCCTTGTCGTGGGTGATCAGCTCGATGATGTCGTCGCACTCGGGCGTGGCGTACTCGGGGTGGCTGCCGACGTCGAGGTAGAGGCGCGCGCCGTTGCGGAGGAAGACATTGCTGCTGCGGCCCCAGGAGACCACCTTGCGGAAGAGGTAGCGCGCCACCTCGTCAGGACTCAGCCGGCGCTGCCCGCGGAACGTGCACGTGACGCCGTACTCGTTCTCGATCCCGAAGATGCGCCGGTCCATGCTGCGAGCCTACGGCCTCCGGGTCAGGGTTCAGAGGAGTTGGGCGTGGTCGAGGGCGAGGTAGGCGAGCTCGGTGCCGGTCATCAGCCCGGCCCGCAGCTCGGCCCGGACCTCCTGCGGAGTGCAGAGCACCACCTCGCAGTCCTCGGAGGGGTCGAGGTCCTGGTCGTGGGTACGCCGGCAACCCCGGGCGATCGCCACGTGGGAAGGGTGGACGTCGACGGGGCCGCGGACAGACACGACCACCTCGAGGGATGCTGCGGTGTAGCCGGTCTCCTCGCGCAGCTCGCGTGCAGCGGCGTCTGCAGGGTCCTCCCCCGGGTCCACGAGGCCACCGGGCAGGCACATCGCCACCCGGTTCGGCCCCGGGCGGAACTGGCGCACCATGACGAGCGCGCCGTCGTCGGTCAGCGCCAGGACGCCGACGACGGGGGCCAGCCCGTCCATCTCCCACATGATGTCCGTGCCGTCGGGCAGCCGGTAGTCGCGGGCGTAGACGGACTGAAACCCCTGGTGCAGCGGACGGTCCGGACCGACCTGGGTCCAGCGACGCTCCTCGTCGGTGCCCCAGCGGCACGGTGGGCTCGCGCCCGGTCCAGGCGCCGGACCCGTCACGAGACCGGGGGCGCGACCGGCGGGTCGTCCTCGCCGGAGCCGGTCGTGCTCTCCGGCTCCGCCCCGGCGGCACCCGCGTCCTCGGGCAGAGCGGTCCGGGTCCCGAGCACCTCGACCAGGCTTTCGGGACGCAGCCGCCGGAACTTGCGCTGCTGCGAGCGGGTGCGGTCCAGGACCGCCACCTCGAGGTCCTCGGGCGGGATGGTCCGCGGGGCCGCGTCGTCGTGACCGAGGGCGTCGACGGCGACGCGCACCGCACCCTCGAGGGAGGCACCTTCGTGGTAGTGCTTGGTCAGGTAGGCCACGACCTTGTCGTGGGTGCCGCCCATGACCGCGAACCGGTGCTCGTCGTAGACCTGACCGTCGTAGGTCAGCCGGTAGATCTGGTCGCCCGCGGGGTCGTCCCCGATCTCGGCGACGAAGATCTCCACCTCGTAGGGCTTCTCGCCGCCGGAGGAGAAGATGGTGCCGAGCGTCTGGGCGTAGGCGTTCGCGAGGCCACGGCCGGTGACGTCGCGACGGTCGTAGGCGTAGCCGCGCATGTCGGCCAACCGCACCCCGGCGATCCGGAGGTTCTCGAACTCGTTGTAGCGCCCGACCGCCGCGAAGGCGATGCGGTCGTAGATCTCGCTGATCTTGTGCAGCGCCTGGGAGGGGTTCTCCGAGACGAGCACCACGCCGTCGGCGTACTGGATGGCGGCGACCGAGCGCCCGCGGGCGATGCCCTTGCGGGCGAAGTCCGCCCGGTCCTTCATCAGCTGCTCGGGCGAGACGTAGAACGGCATGCTCATGGGGTGCTCCTGGGTTCGGGGCGGTTCACAGGAGGCCGGCGACGGGGCCGTCGGGGCGCTGGAGGCGGGCCTGGACGACCTGGTCGGCCAGGCCGGCCACCTCGGCGTCGGGCACCCGGCGGTGTCCGTCGGCGGTGATGATGCTGACCACCGGAAAGATCCGGCGCGCCATGTCGGGCCCGCCGGTGGCGGAGTCGTCGTCCGCGGCGTCGTACAGCGCCTGGATCGTGGCCGTGACCGCCTCGGTCTCGGTGAGGTCGTCGCGGTAGAGCTTCTTCAGCGCCCCGCGGGCGAACAGCGACCCTGAGCCGACCGAGTGGAAGGACGTCTCCTCGTAGCGGCCACCGGTCACGTCGTAGGAGAAGATCCGCCCGTGGTCGGTGCGGTGGTCGAACCCGGCGAACAGGGGCACGACCGCCAGCCCCTGCATCGCCATGCCCAGGTTGCCGCGGATCAGGGCCGCGAGCCGGTTGGCCTTGCCATCGAGGGAGAGCGTCGTGCCCTCGATCTTCTCGTAGTGCTCGAGCTCGGTCTGGAACAGCCGGACGAGCTCGACGGCCAGTCCCGCGGAGCCGGCGATGCCGACCACGGAGTACTCGTCGGCGGGGAAGACCTTCTCGATGTCGCGCTGCGCGATGACGTGACCCATCGTGGCCCGCCGGTCGCCTGCCATGACCACGCCCCCCGGGAAGCTCGCCGCGACGATCGTGGTGCCGTGCGGCGCCAGGTCCGCGGCGTTGCCAGGCGGCAGCCCGCGTCGGACGGGCAGCAGGTCCGGCGCCTGGGTGGAGAGGAAGTCGGAGAACGACGAGGAGCCGGGAGCCAGGAACGCGCCGTCGAGGCGTGGCGCGCCGGTGGCCGCAGGGCGGACCGCTCCGATGTCGGGGTCACGCATCGGGGGCTACTCCCCTCCCTTCTGGATGAACGACTTCACGAAGTCCTCGGCGTTGATCTCGAGCACGTCGTCGATCTCGCCGAGGATCGAGTCGATGTCGTCGTCGAGCTGGTCCTTGCGCTCGGAGACCGCCTCCGACGGGGCCGCGGTCTCGGCGGTCTCCTCCGCCTCGGTGGACTTGCGGGGCTGCTTCTGCTCCTGTGCCATCACGCTCTCCTCGTTCGGTCGACGGGGCGCCGGGGGCCCTTGTGGGCGGCCTGTCGACGTCTTCTCCCGACCCTATCCAGTCAGGGCGAGGTCAGTGCGGCGAACAGCTGCTCGGCCGTGTCGCAGGAGTCGATCAGGTCCCCGACGTGGGCCCGGCTACCGCGCAGCGGGTCGATGGTGGGGACGCGCTGCAGCGAGTCACGGCCCGGCAGGTCGAAGATGACGGAGTCCCAGGAGGCGGCCACGATCCGGTCGGCGTACTTCTCCAGGCACCGGCCCCGGAAGTAGGCGCGGGTGTCGTGCGGCGGGTTCTCGACGGCCGCCGCGACCGCGGCCTCGTCGACGAGGGTGCGCATCCGGCCCATGCGGACCAGACGGTGGTAGAGCCCCTTCTCGGGCCGGATGTCGGCGTACTGCAGGTCCACGAGGTGGAGTTTCGCGTCGTCCCAGTCGATGCCGTCGCGGTCACGGTAGGAGTTGAGCAGGCGCAGCTTGGCGACCCAGTCCAGCTCCTCGGCACAGGAGAAGACGTCGGTCTCCAGTCGGTCGAGCACGGACTCCCAGCGGTCGAGCACGTCCTTGGTCTGCTCGTCGGCGGCGTCGCCCTGGCGGTCCTCGACGTACTTGCGGGCGAGCTCGAGGTATTCCCGCTGCAGTTGTATGGCGGTCAGCTCGCGCCCGTCGGCCAGGCGCAGGCGGTGAGTGAGCCCCGGGTCGTGGGAGACCGCACGGAGCGCGGCCACCGGTTCCACGACGCTGAGGTCACGGTCGATGAAGCGGTCCTCGATCATGGCCAGGACCAGCGAGGTGGTGCCGACCTTGAGGTAGGTGGAGACCTCCGAGAGATTGGCGTCGCCGATGATGACGTGCAGGCGGCGGTACTTCTCGGGGTCGGCGTGCGGCTCGTCGCGGGTGTTGATGATCGGGCGCTTGAGAGTGGTCTCGAGGCCGACCTCGACCTCGAAGTAGTCGGCGCGCTGGCTCACCTGGAAGCCGTGCCCACGGCCGTCCTGGCCGATCCCGACACGACCGGCCCCGCACACGACCTGTCGGCTGACGAAGAACGGGGTGAGGTGGCGGACGATGTCGGCGAACGGGGTGGAGCGGCGCATGAGGTAGTTCTCGTGCGTGCCGTAGCTCGCGCCCTTGTTGTCGACGTTGTTCTTGTAGAGCAGGATCTGCGGGGCCCCCGGGACCTGCCCTGCGAGCCGAGCCGCCTCCAGCATCACCTGCTCCCCTGCCCGGTCCCAGCGCACGACGTCGAGCGGGGAGGTGACCTCCGGGGTGGAGTACTCCGGGTGGGCGTGGTCGACGTAGAGGCGCGCCCCGTTGCCGAGGATGAGGTTGGCCAGACCGAGGTCCTCGTCGGTGAGCTGCGAGGAGTCGGCGACGTCGCGCGACATGTCGAAGCCGCGTGCGTCACGCAGCGGGTTCTCCTCCTCGAAGTCCCACCGCGCCCGGCGCGCCCGCGCCGTCGCGCTGGCGTAGGCGTTGACGACCTGGGAGGAGGCCACCATCGGGTTGGCCAGCGGCTGGCCCTGCACCGAGATGCCGTACTCGACCTCGGTGCCCATCACCCGTCGCACGCTCATGATCGGAGCCTAGCCACCGGGCGGGCGGTCCCGCTTCCGGGTGGGCACACCGCGGTGCAGTGTGCCCACCCAGGAGCAGGTCTGGCGGGTCATCGCCGCCCGGAGCGGAACTTCCCGAGCAGGAAGAGCAGGATGAGCACGACGACGACAATGATGATGATGGTCCTCATGCGGGCATCATGCCCCGCCCGGGCGCGTCTCACGCCCGGCTCGGTCAGAGGTACTGCCCGGTGTTCGAGACCGTGTCGATGGACCGACCCGGCTCGGTGCCCTGCTTGCCGGTGATCAGCGTGCGGATGAAGACGATCCGCTCGCCCTTCTTGCCGGAGATGCGGGCCCAGTCGTCGGGGTTGGTGGTGTTCGGGAGGTCCTCGTTCTCCTTGAACTCGTCGACGCAGGCCTGTAGCAGGTGCGTGACGCGCAGGCCCTTCTGGTCCAGGTCGAGGAGGTCCTTGATCGCCATCTTCTTGGCTCGGTCGACGATGTTCTGGATCATGGCGCCGGAGTTGAAGTCCTTGAAGTAGAGGACCTCCTTGTCACCGTTGGCATAGGTGACCTCGAGGAACCGGTTCTCGTCGCTCTCGGCGTACATCCGCTCGACCGTCGCCCGGATCATGCCGGCCACGCAGGCCTCGCGGTCCCCGCCGAACTCCGCGAGGTCGTCGGCGTGCAGTGGCAGCCCGGGGACGAGGTACTTGGAGAAGATGTCGCGGGCGGACTCGGCGTCGGGGCGCTCGATCTTGATCTTCACGTCGAGCCGCCCGGGGCGCAGGATCGCGGGGTCGATCATGTCCTCCCGGTTCGACGCCCCGATGACCAGCACGTTCTCCAGGGTCTCGACGCCGTCGATCTCGCTGAGCAGCTGCGGGACGATGGTGTTCTCCACATCGGAGGAGACCCCGGAGCCGCGGGTGCGGAACAGGGAGTCCATCTCGTCGAAGAAGACGATGACCGGCGTGCCCATGCTGGCCTTCTCACGGGCCCGCTGGAAGACCAGCCGGATGTGCCGCTCGGTCTCCCCGACGTACTTGTTGAGCAGCTCGGGGCCCTTGATGTTCAAGAAGTACGACTTGCCGGAGCTGCCGGTCTTGGCCGCCACCTTCTTGGCCAGGGAGTTCGCGACCGCCTTGGCGATGAGCGTCTTTCCGCAGCCGGGCGGGCCGTAGAGGAGCACGCCCTTGGGGGGCTTCAGCTCGTGCTCGACGAAGAGGTCGGGATGCAGGTAGGGCAGCTCGACGGCGTCCCGGATCTGGTCGATCTGGCCCTTGAGCCCACCGATCGACTCGTAGTCGATGTCGGGGACCTCCTCGAGGACCAGCTCCTCGACCTCGGACTTCGGGACTCGCTCGTAGACGTAGCCCGCGCGTGAGTCGAGCAGCAGCGAGTCACCGGCGCGCAGCGCGATGTCACGCAACGGCTCGGCGATACGAACGACCCGCTCCTCGTCGGCGTTGCCGAGCACGAGGACGCGGTCGCCGTCGGCGAGGATCTCCTTGAGCATCACGACCTCGCCGGTCTGCTCGAACTCCAGGGCGGCCACGACGTTCAGCGACTCGTTGAGCATGACCTCCTGGCCGCGCTGGAGCTCGTCGAGCTCGACGGTGGGGCTGACGTTGACCCGCAGCTTGCGGCCGCCGGTGAAGACGTCGACGGTGTCGTCGTCGTGGCGGGCGAGGAAGGTGCCGAAGCCCGCCGGGGGCTGGGCGAGCCGGTCGACCTCTTCCTTGAGGGTCATGATCTGGTCGCGTGCGTCGCGCAGGGTCTGGGCGAGCTTCTCGTTCTGGGCCGTGAGCGCCGACAGCGAGCGCTGGGCGTCGGCGAGCCGAAGCTCGAGCGCGTGGTGGGAGGGGCCGTCGGCCATCCGGCGACGCAGGTCGCTGACCTCGGCCTCGAGGGAGGAGACCTGGCGCAACAGGTCCTCACCATTCCGGTCACCCGGGTACTGGGACCCGGTTCCTGATGCTGGCACGGCACTCACCTCCGCAGGCTGTGGCACGACCCTACCCGCGCCGGGGACCGACCCAAGGCGATATCGACCCCGCGTCGGTCACCGATCGGTCACGGTCCGATCAGCGAGCGATCACGGTGCGGCCGCTGTCTCCTCCGGGTCGGCTGCGGCCTGCGGGGGCAGCCCGGCGGGGCGCGGCCCGTCGTAGTCGGTGCCGTAGGCCCCCGGTGCCGGGCGACGCTTCTTGACGGGCGCCCGCTCCCCCGGCGCCATCCGTCGTGCGGTCACGAGGAACCCGGTGTGCCCGTTCATCTTGTGGCTCGGCCGGACCGCGAGACCCTCCACGTGCCACTCCCGGACCAGGGTCTCCCAGGGCTGCGGCTCGGTGAACTCGCCGTGCGCCCGGAGCGTCTCGACGACGCGCGCGAGCTGGGTGGTCGTGGCGACGTAGCAGCAGATGATGCCACCGGCGCCCAGAGCCTCGGCCACGGCATCGATGCACTCCCACGGCGCGAGCATGTCGAGGATGACCCGGTCCACCGTCCCGGGAGTCTCCGTGCCGGGCAGGGCCTCCACCAGGTCACCGACCGTGAGCCGCCACCCTGCCGGTCGGCCGCCGAAGAACTGGGTGACGTTCTTCGTCGCGATCTCGGCGAAGTCCTCGCGACGCTCGAAGGACGACACCGTGCCCTCTGCGCCGACCGCACGCAGAAGGCTGCAGGTCAGGGCGCCGGATCCGACGCCCGCCTCGACGACGCGGGCCCCCGGGAAGATGTCGGCCATCGCGACGATCTGGGCGGCGTCCTTCGGGTAGACCACCGCGGCCCCGCGGGGCATGGACACCACGAACTCGCTCAGCAGCGGTCGGAAGACGAGGTAGTCGGCGCCGAGCGAGGAGGTGAGGGTGAAGCCCTCCGCACGACCGATCATCGCGTCGTGGTCGAGCGATCCGCGGTTGGTGAAGAACTGTTTGCCGGTTTCCAGGCGCAGGTTGTGCTTGCGGCCCTTCGCGTCGACGAGGCGAACCCACTCGCCGACGACGAGGGGCCCCCGCCGTACACCGGAGGGAGCGCCGTCGAGCGGCGCGGGATCGGGAGTGCTGGGGGCGGACACGATCGCCGACCCTAGCGCGCCGAGCGGCTCCTCGCGCGCGCGGCGAACGCTCGGTCCAGGTCGGCGGTGTGCACGACGCCCACCACGGCACCGTCCGGCTCGACGAGCACGTACTCGGTGGCGGGGCAGGCCTGCAGGGCACGGACGAGGTCCTCCCCCGCGACGTCGGCGTCGAGCTGGAGCCCGTCGTCGACGGCCCGGGTGACCTGGCCCACGGGGACCCAGGGACGGCGCTCGGCGGGGGTGGCGGCGACGGCGGGACCGTTGAGGACGCCGAGCAGCGCCCCTCCGTCGCCCACGGTCACCACCCCGGCCCCGCCCTGCTGGTCGGCCCGGCGCAACGCCTCGGAGAGCGGCAGGTCCGGGGGCACGGCGACGACCGGGCGGGCGTGGTCACGGGCGGCGAACCCGGTCAGGCGGCGTCGCACGCGGGCCTGCTGGAGGCTCGCGCTGGCACCGGCCCACAGGAACACCGCGACGACCACTGCGAGCAGCGAGTCCATGATGGTCGCGCCGCGAACGAGGAGCTGGTCGGCGACGAAGGGCCACGTGAGGACGAGGCCGGCCACCACGCGGCCGCCCCACGCAGCGACGACCGTGCCGCGGTGGGCGTCGCCGGAGAGCTGCCACACCCCCGCTCGCAGCACCCGGCCGCCGTCCAACGGCAGTCCAGGGACGAGGTTGAGGAGCCCGACCACGAGGTTGGCCAGTGCCAGTGCCTCGAGGGTGAGCCCGACCAGGCCGTCGTCGGACACGACCCACCACAGGCCGAGGAACACGACGCCGAGGCCGAGGGACACCAGCGGTCCGACGACCGCGATGACCAGCTCGTGCAGCGGCTTGCGAGGCTCGCGCTCGATCTCGGTGACTCCGCCGAGGAAGTGCAGGGTGATGGCGCGCACGGGGAGCCCGTAGGCGCGGGCGGCGACCGCGTGGGCGGCCTCGTGCAGCAGGACGGAGAGGTAGAGGAGGGCGGCGAAGGCCAGGCCGGCGGCGTACCGCCAGCCCCCGAGACCCGGTGCGACCAGGTCGATCCGCGGGGCCCAGAGCACTGCGATCAGGGCGGCCACCAGCAGCCATGAGGAGCGCACCAGCACGGGCACGCCGGCGATGCTGCCCAGCCGGAGGGTGCCCGGGGGGCGTGCGTCGTCGCTCACCGCTCCAGCCTACGGACGCGGGTACGGCGCCCGCTGTCGGCGGGGGTGCCTAGGCTCCGGGGTGATGGACAGCACCGAGCCGACCGCGCCCACCGCCTCCGCCCCCGCAGCGCGGCTGCGGGTCGGCGACGCGTCCGACGGGGTGACCGTCCGCGGGACGCTCTCCCCCTCCCGGGCGTCCGACTTCACCTCGTGCGCCCTGCTCTACCGGTTCCGTGCCGTCGACCGCCTGCCCGAGCCCCCGTCGGTCGACGCCACCCGAGGGACCCTGGTGCACCGGGTACTCGAGCAGCTCTTCGACCTGCCGGCCGACCGGCGGACCCCGCAGGAGGCCGCCGCCCTCCTGCGCCCTGCCTGGGAGGAGCTGGTCGAGGCCGAGCCGGCCCTCGGGGATCTGCACGTAGACGAGGGCGCACGCGAGCACTGGTGGAGGTCCTGCGCCCGTGTCCTGGAGCGCTACTTCACCCTCGAGGACCCGCGCTGCCTCGAGCCCGCCGAGCGGGAGGTGTTCGTCGAGCACCTCACCGACGAGGGGCTGGTGCTCCGCGGCATCGTCGACCGCGTCGACGTGGCGCCCGACGGGGCGGTCCGGGTCGTCGATTACAAGACCGGGCGCGCCCCGGGCCAGGGCTTCGAGGCCGGCGCCCTCTTCCAGATGCGGTTCTACGCGCTGGTGTGGTGGCGCACCCGCGGGGTCCTCCCCCGGCTCCTCCAGCTCGTCTACCTCGGCGACGGCACGGTGATCAGCCACGCGCCCGACGAGGACGAGCTGCTCGCCACCGAGCGCCGGGTGCACGCGATCTGGGCGGCGATCCGCCACGGGGAGGAGACCGGGGACTTCCAGCCGCGGACGGGCCCGCTGTGCCGGTGGTGCGCCCACCAGGCGCTCTGCCCGGCGTACGGCGGCACTCCCCCGCCGCTGCCCGTGCCTGATCCCGCGCGACCGGGGCCGCCTCCCGCGCAGGGGCCCGCGACGGCCTGAAGACGCTCGGTCAGCCGTGCGCGAGCGAGGCGAGGTCGCTCAGTCCCACACCCGCGAGGCCTCCCTCGCGGATCACCCGGCCCGGTCCTTCCGGGATCGGCACGTGGTTGGGAACGGCCAGCACCCGGCACCCCGCCGCCTCCGCGGACCGGGCGCCGGTCCCAGAGTCCTCGATCGCCAGGCAGTCGGACGGCGCGAGGTCGAGCAGCCGGGCGGCCTTGAGGTACGGCTCGGGGTGCGGCTTGCCGTGGGTGACGGTGTCGCCGGTGACCACGACGTCGAAGGTCCCGGCGGGCAGCGCGTCGAGCACCGGCTCGACGAAGCGCCGGTACGACATCGTCACCAGCGCGCACGGGATGCCGGCCTCGGCCAGCTCGGCCAGCAGTTCCCGGGCCCCGGGGCACCACGGCACGCGCTCGGCCACCCGGACCACGACCCGGTCGAGGAGCTCCTCGACGATCTCGGCGGGCTCCAGGGCGATCCCCGCGTGCTCGGCCATGTAGCGACCGGACTCCAGCAGGTCGTTCCCGACCAGGGCGAGGGCGTGCTCGTCGCTCCACGTGCCCCCGTGGGCAGCGGCCAGGTCGTGCTCCGCGTCGATCCAGTACGGCTCGGTGTCGACGACGGTCCCGTCCATGTCCCACAGCACTGCCCGGGGCCAGGAGGCCACGCTCAGTCTTCCGGCTCGTAGGCCAGGTTCGGCCCCAGCCAGCGCTCCGCCTCCTGGCGGGTCCACCCCTTGCGGCGGGCGTAGTCCTCGACCTGCTCCTGCGAGATGCGACCGACGACGAAGTACTGGGAGTCGGGGTGGGAGAAGTACCAGCCGCTCACCGACGCGCCCGGCCACATCGCCATGCTCTCGGTCAGGGTGATGCCGGCGCGCTCCTCGACCTCGAGCAGCGACCAGAGGGTCGCCTTCTCGGTGTGCTCGGGGCAGGCGGGGTACCCGGGCGCCGGCCGGATGCCCTGGTAGCGCTCGCGCACCAGGTCGTCCCCGGCGAGCTGCTCGTCGGGGGCGTAGGCCCACCGCTCCCGCCGGACCTCCTCGTGCAGCTGCTCGGCGAAGGCCTCGGCGAGCCGGTCCGCGATCGACTCGAGCAGGATCGCCGAGTAGTCGTCGAGGGCCTCCTTCATCTCCGCGACCTTCTCCGGGACGCCGATGCCCGCGGTGACCGCGAACCCCCCGACCCAGTCGCGCAAGCCGGTCTCCTCGGGCGCGACGAAGTCGGACAGGCACTTGTGGGGCACTCCCCCACGGTGCTCCCCCTGCTGCCGCAGGTGGTGCAGCACCGCACGCACCTCGGTGCGGTCCTCGTCGGTGTACACCGCGACGTCGTCGCCGACGGCGGCGGCAGGAAACAATCCCAGCACCCCGCGCGGACGGATCCACTCCTCGGCCTCGATGCGGTCGAGCATCTCTTGGGCGTCGTCGTACAGCCGGCGGGCCGCCTCGCCCGTGGCGGGGGCGTTGAGGATGTCGGGGAACTTGCCCTTCATCTCCCAGGCGTTGAAGAACGGCTGCCAGTCGATGTACGGGCGGAGCTCGGCCACCGTCCGGTCGGTGACGACGTGGACACCGGGCTTCGCGGGTGCCGGCGGCTCGTAGCCCGCCCAGTCGATGGGCACCCGGTCGGCGCGTGCGTCGTCCAGCCGGACCAGGGGTCGCTGCTGGTTGCGCGCGGCGTGGCGGGTGCGCAGGGAGTCGTAGTCGGCGGCCAGGTCGGCCAACAGGGCCTCGCGCCGCCCCTCCGAGAGCAGCGAGGAGGCGACCGGGACGGAGCGGGAGGCGTCCTTGACCCAGACCACCGGGTGGGAGTACTTCGGGTCGACCTTCACGGCGGTGTGGGCCCGGGAGGTCGTAGCGCCACCGATCAGCAGCGGGATCGAGAAGCCCTGGCGCTCCATCTCGCCGGCCAGGGTGACCATCTCGTCGAGGGAGGGGGTGATCAGGCCGGAGACGCCGATGATGTCTGCGCCGTGCTCCTTGGCCGCGTCGAGGATCTTCTGGGGGGGCACCATCACCCCGAGGTCGATGACCTCGTAGTTGTTGCACTGGAGCACGACCCCGACGATGTTCTTGCCGATGTCGTGCACGTCGCCCTTCACCGTGGCCATCACGATGGTGCCGTTGGTGCCGCGGCTCGCGCTGCCCGTGGCCGCCTTCCGGGCTTCGATGTAGGGGATCAGGTAGGCGACCGACTTCTTCATGACACGCGCGGACTTCACGACCTGCGGAAGGAACATCTTGCCGGCGCCGAAGAGGTCGCCGACGACGTTCATGCCGTCCATCAGGGGACCCTCGATGACCTCGATCGGGGCGCCTCCCCGGGCCTCGACGAGGGCCCGCAGCTCCTCGGTGTCGTCCTCGACGTGCGCGTCGATCCCCTTCACCAGGGCGTGGGTGATCCGCTCCTCGACGGGGAGCCCGCGCCACTCTGCCACGGTGGCCTCGACCGCCTCGGGGTCGCGGTTGAAGCGCTCGGCGACCTCGAGCAACCGCTCGGCCGCGTCGGGCCGACGGTTGAGCAGGACGTCCTCGATCCGCTCGCGGAGCTCGGCGTCGACCTCGTCGTAGATCACCAGCGCACCCGCGTTGACGATCCCCATGTCGAGACCCGCGCGGATCGCGTGGAAGAGGAAGACGGCGTGGATGGCCTCGCGGACCGGGTTGTTGCCCCGGAAGGAGAAGGAGACGTTGGAGATGCCACCGGAGACCAGCGCACCGGGGAGGTTCTCCTTGATCCACCGAGTGGCCTCGATGAAGTCCAAGCCGTACGACGCGTGCTCCTCGATCCCGGTCGCGACCGCGAACACGTTGGGATCGAAGATGACGTCCTCCGAGGGGAAGCCGACCTCCTCCGTGAGGATCCGGTACGCCCGTCCGCAGATCTCCTTGCGGCGCTCGAGGTTGTCGGCCTGCCCGTCCTCGTCGAACGCCATCACCACGACGGCGGCGCCGTAACGACGGCACAGGCGCGCCTGATGGACGAAGGACTCCTCGCCCTCCTTGAGCGAGATCGAGTTCACGATCGCCTTGCCCTGCACGCATTTGAGCCCGGCCTCGATGACCTCCCACTTGGAGGAGTCGACCATGAGCGGGACCCGGCTGATGTCGGGCTCGGACGCGACGAGGCGCAGGAAGCGCTGCATGGCCTCGACACCGTCGATCATGCCCTCGTCCATGTTCACGTCGATGACCTGTGCGCCGGACTCGACCTGTTGGGCCGCGACGGAGAGGGCGGTGTCGTAGTCGCCGTCCTTGATCAGGCGTCGGAAGCGGGCGGACCCGGTGATGTTGGTGCGCTCCCCGACGTTGACGAACAGCGAGTCCGCGTCGACCGTCATCGGTTCCAGCCCCGAGAGCCGCAGGGCAGGCGCGACCTCGGGCACCGTCCGGGGGGTGCCGCTGTCCGCAACGGTGGCCATGGCGGCGATGTGGGCCGGCGTGGTGCCGCAGCACCCGCCGATCATGTTGACCAGGCCGTCGTCGACGAAGCCGGCGAGGACGGCTGCCGTCTCGTCGGCCGCCTCGTCGTACTCCCCGAAGGCGTTCGGCAGGCCGGCGTTGGGGTAGCACGACACAAAGCAGTCCGCGACCCGCGCGAGTTCGGCCAGGAACGGCCGCATCTCCTTGGCGCCCAGGGCGCAGTTGAGCCCGACCGCCAGCGGCTCCAGGTGCCGCACCGAGTTCCAGAACGCCTCGGTGGTCTGGCCCGACAGCGTCCTCCCCGAGGCATCGGTGATGGTGCCCGACACCATCACCGGCCAGCGGCGGCCGAGGTCGGCGAAGAGCGTCTCGACGGCGAAGATCGCGGCCTTGGCGTTGAGCGTGTCGAAGACCGTCTCGATGAGCAGGAGGTCGGCGCCGCCGTCGAGGAGCCCCCGCGCCGCGGTCGTGTAGGCCTCCACCAGCCGGTCGAAGTCGACGTTGCGGGCGCCTGGGTCGTTCACGTCGGGCGAGATCGAGGCGGTTCGGGTGGTCGGGCCGAGAGCTCCGGCGACCCATCGCGGCCGCTCGGGGGTGCTGTGCGCGTCGGCGGCCTCGCGGGCGAGAACCGCTGCAGCGTGGTTCAGCTCGTAGGCGAGGTCCTCCATGCCGTAGTCGCCCAGGGAGATCGCCTGGGCGTTGAACGTGTTCGTCTCGAGCAGGTCCGCGCCGGCGAGGAGGTACTCCTCGTGGATGCTGCGGATGATCTCGGGCTGGGTGAGCGTGAGCAGGTCGTTGTTGCCCTGCAGGTCGCTGGGCCAGTCCGCGAACCGCTCCCCGCGGTAGCCGGCCTCGCTGGGGCGGTCGCGTTGGATCGCGGTCCCCATGGCGCCGTCGATCAGCAGGATCCGTTCCTGCAGGGCAGCGCTGAGCGCCTCGGTGGCGTCAGGGCGGTGGTTCGGGGAGACAGGCACCGAATCAGCGTAGGTGAGCCTCCTGCACGTCCCGCCAGGCTGTCGCATCGTGACACCTGCACCGGGCCGGGACCGACCTGTGCACGGCGTCCGCGGCGGGTCGGGGCCGGGTGGCGGGAGTCCGTCGTACCGAGGTCCTAGGCTGGGCAGGTGATCGAGATCGACGAGGTCCCCGAGCTCACGAACCCGGTGCTCATCGCGGCGTTCGAGGGGTGGAACGACGCCGCCGACGCCGCGTCGTCGGTGGTCGACCACCTGATCGAGGTCTGGGACGCCACGGTGGTGGCCGCGATCGACCCCGAGGAGTTCTACGACTTCCAGGTGAACCGGCCGGTGGTCGGCACCGACGACGCCGGCATGCAGCGGATCACCTGGCCCTCGACCCAACTGTCGGTCGTGCGTCCTCCCGGGGCCACCCGCGACGTCGTGCTGCTGCGCGGGATCGAGCCGAACATGCGCTGGCGGCAGTTCTGCGCTGAGCTGCTCGCCGGGGCCGACGAGCTCGGCGTCGAGCTCGTCGTCACGCTGGGTGCGCTGCTGGCCGACACCCCGCACACCAGGCCCATCCCGGTGACCGGCACCGCCTCGGAGCCCGACCTCGCCGAGCGGCTGAAGCTCGACCAGTCCCACTACGAGGGGCCCACCGGCATCGTGGGCGTCTTCCAGGACGCTTGCACCCGCCTGGACTTCCCCAACGTGGCGTTCTGGGCGGCGGTGCCGCACTACGTGGCCCAGCCGCCGTGCCCGAAGGCGACGCTGGCCCTGCTCGGGCAGCTCGAGGACCTCCTGGAGATCAGCATCCCGCTCGGCACGCTCCCCGAGGACGCCCGCGCCTGGGAGCGTGGTGTCGACGAGCTCGCCGAGGAGGACGAGGAGGTCGGGGACTACGTCCGCGCCCTGGAGGAGACCCGCGACACCGCCGACCTGCCCGAGGCCAGCGGCGAGGCCATCGCCCGCGAGTTCGAGCGGTACCTCAAGCGCCGCGACACCGACGACGACTGAGGCCGCGCCCCGAGCCGGGACTGCTCAGAGCGCGATGCCGAGAGCGGCGTCGACCAGGCGCCGTACGACGTCCCCCGCCGCCGGGTCGTCCGTCGCTCCCAGGAGGGTCGCGTCGGCCCACCCGTCGATCGCCGCCACCGCGCGCGGCGCGTCGAGGTCGTCGGCGAGCGCCTCCAGGACGACGGCCACCACCGGCGCGGTGACCGCGCCGGCACCCGGCAGCACGGCGCTGCGCCAGCGAGCGAGGTCTGCGTCGGCGGTGGCGAGCTGGTCGGGCGTCCACTCCCAGTCGTTGCGGTAGTGGTGGCGCAGCAGCGCCAGCCGCACGGCCATCGGGTCGGCCCCCTCCCGGGTGAGCCGCGAGACGAACTCGAGGTTGCCCTTGGACTTCGACATCTTCTCGCCGTCCAGCGCCACCATCCCGGTGTGCACGTAGGCGCGGGCGAAGCGCTCGTCGGGGTCGGTGACCTGGGCCTCGGCGGCGGACATCTCGTGGTGCGGGAAGACCAGGTCGCTCCCCCCGCCCTGGACGTCGAAGGCGCCCCCGAGGTGGTGCCGGGCGATCGCAGCGCACTCCACGTGCCAGCCCGGACGCCCGCGGCCCAGCGAGGTCTCCCACGCGGGCTCCCCCGGGCGCTCGGCCTGCCAGAGGAGACAGTCGAGCGGGTCCTTCTTCCCGGGCCGGTCCGGGTCGCCGCCACGCTCGCCGAAGACAGCCAGCATGGTCTCGCGATCCCACCCGGAGACGGCGCCGAAGGAGGGGTCGGCCGCGACCGAGAAGTAGAGGTCGTCGTCGACGCGGTAGACCGCGCCGCGCTCCTCCAGTTCGTCGACCATCGCCACCACGAGCGGAATCGCCTCGACGGCACCGACGTAGGCATCGGGGGCCAGCACCCGCAGCGCCGCCATGTCGTCGCGGAAGAGGTCGGTCTGGCGCTCGGCCAGGACCTGCCAGTCCTCGCCGTCGCGATCGGCCCGCTCGAGAAGCGGGTCGTCAACGTCGGTGACGTTCTGGACGTAGCGGACCTGATGCCCGGCCAGTCGCCCCGCGCGGTTCAGCAGATCGAAGGCGACGTACGTCGCGGCGTGCCCGAGATGGGTGGCGTCGTACGGGGTGATCCCGCAGACGTAGAGGCGGGCTCCGTCGGCGCCGGGCGCGGTCGCCTCCAGGGCGCCGCTGCCCGAGTCGTGCACGCGCACGGGGCCTGCGATGCCGAGGTCGCCGACGTTGGGCAGGGACGGGTTCGGCCAGGCGCGCATGGGCGCAGTCTAGAGAGCGTGTGGAGGAAGCCCCGGGCGGCCCGGAGTCAGAACGCCGGCCACGGGATCGCGGGCCAGTCGCCGCTGGGGAAGGGCAGGACGCCAGCCTGCAGGAGGCCCGTGCACCGGTCGCGGCAGGCGGCGACCTCGGCCGCCGAGACGAACTGGTGCAGCGCGGCGGTCAAGGTGCTGCTGGCGTCCCCTAGCTCGGTGTGCAGGGCCCCGAGCGCGGCGCGCTCGTCGTCGAGGAGCGAGGCGCCCGCCCAGCCCCAGAGCACGGAGCGCAGCCTGTTGTCGACGTGGAAGGCGACGCCGTGGTCGACGCCGTACCGGTGGCCGTCCTCCATCGGCAGGACGTGGCCACCCTTGCGGTCCCCGTTGTTCACCACCACGTCGAAGACCGCCATGCGACGGAGCGCGGCGGTGTCCTCATGGACCAGCTGCACCGGGGTCCCGCTCCCGTCGAGGGCGTCGAGCACGTGCAGAAAACCGGCGGGTGCGGGTCCTACGGGCAGCAGGTCGACGGGGTGCTGGGTGTCGTCGGTCTCGACGAAGCGCTGCACCATGCCCGGTCCGGCCGGTCCGTCGCGCCACACCGTGGGGGGGACCACCTCCCAGCCGAGGGCCTCGCTCACGGCGTACGCCGCGCACTCGCGCCCGGCCAGGGTCCCCTCGGGGAAGTCCCACAGCGGACGCTCCCCCGCGACCGGCTTGTAGACGCACCGGAGCCCGCTGTCGCACTGCTCCACGAGCAGGGTCGTGTTGGACGCCGGCATGATGCGGCCCAGCACCGCGAGGTCGCCCGCGAGCAGGTCGGCCGCCTCCGCCGAGAGTCGCTCAGGCACCGGAGCGTCGGAAGCCGTTGGCCCGCGGGCACAGGTGGCCCTCGGGGTCGACCGGCCCCCCGCAGAACGGGCAGGCGGCCCGGCCGGCCGCGACGACCTTCTCGGCGCGCTCGCAGAAGGCCCGAGCCAGTCCGGCCGGCAGCCGCACGAGGAGGATCTCCTCGGGCTCGGGCTCCTCGATCTCCTCCTCCGGCTGGTCGGGCTGGATCAGGGCCTCCTCGGTGAAGGGGAAGACCTCCACGACCACCCGGTCGTCCTCGACGTCCCAGGAGAGCGTCATGGTGCCGGCCCGGAACTCCTCGACGATCGGCTGCTCAAGCGGCTGGTCGTCGGCCAGGTCCCGAGGGGTGAGCGCGGGCACGACCGCCTCGTCGTCGGCCGCGCGCATGACCTCGTCGAGGAGCTCGTCGACACGCTGGGCGAGCGCGATGACCTGCTGCTTCTCCAGTGACACGGTGGTGACCCGGGCGCCGGCCCGGGCCTGCAGGAAGAAGGTGCGCTGGCCGGGCGGGCCGACGGTACCGGCGACGAAGCGCTCGGGCGGGTCGTAGCGATGGATGACCGGCATAGCGACGACTCTAGGACCTCGTGCCAGTGCTGCCGCCGACGACTCCGTCACCGTCGGACGCCCGGGCGCGGCGCTTGCGCTGCCGGGGTGGGGGCGCCAGGTGCGTGAATGAGCCCGCCGCGCTGTTCATCGTCAGGATCACGGCGCGGTGCGGGGTGTAGCGGACCACCGAGAACGAGCCGGGGTCGACCATGATCCGCTGGAACTCGTCGAGGTGCAGGCCCAGCGCATCCGCCAGCACCGCCTTGATGAGGTCCCCGTGGCTGACGGCCACCCAGACCGCGTCGGCACCGTGCTCGTCCTCGACCCGCCGGTCCCACCGGCGCACCGCCTCGACGCCGCGGGCCGACATCGCCGCGAGCGACTCCCCTTCAGGGAAGACCGCGGCGGACGGATGGGTCTGGACCGTGCGCCACAGCGGCTCCTTGGCGAGGGCCTTGATCTCGCGGCCGGTCCAGGCGCCGTAGTCGCACTCGAGGAGCCCCTTCTCCCGGTGCACGGGCACGCCCACGTCGGCCGCATGGCCTGCGAGGACACCGCGGACGGTCTCCCGGCAGCGCTCCAAGGGGCTGGTGACGACCGCGGCCAGCGGGAGCCCCGTGAGCCGCTCCCCCATCGCGCGCGCCTGCGCGGCGCCGTCGTCGTCGAGGTGCACGCCCTTCGACCGGCCGGCGAGGATGCCGCCGGTGTTCGCCGTGCTGCGCCCGTGCCGGGCCAGGATCACCGTCGCCATGGTCGCCGATGCTAGACGCTAGGGCGTGAGCACCCCGGTAGAGAGGAGCACGAGCACCATCCCGCCCAGCGCGATGCGGTAGATCACGAACGGCGCGTAGGAGTGGGTCGTGACGTAGCGCAGCAGCCACGCGATCGCCGCGTAGCCGACCACGAACGACACCACCGTGGCGACCAGCGTGGGGACGACGCCGTAGGCGTTCTCACCCCCGGGGATCTCGGGGAGCTGGAAGAGCCCGGCCCCCACGACCGCGGGGATCGCGAGGAGGAAGGCGAAGCGGGTCGCCGCCTCGCGGTCGAAGCCGAGCAGCCGGCCCATGCTGATCGTGGCACCCGAGCGGGACACGCCCGGGACGAGGGCGAGCGCCTGCGCGAGTCCCATCAGCACGGCGCTGCGCAGCGTCATCCGCTCGATGGTCTTCTCGGTGCTGCCCACCCGGTCGGCTATGCCGAGCACGATGCCGAGCACGATGAGGGTGGTGCCGATGATCCAGAGGTTGCGGAAGTCGCGCTCGATGACGTCCTTGAGCGTGATGCCCAAGATGACGATCGGCAGGGACCCGACGATGATGAACCAGCCCATGCGGGAGTCGAACGTGCCCCGGTGCTCGGGCCGGAAGACGGAGCGCACCCAGGCGTTGCCGATGCGCCAGATGTCGTTGCGGAAGTAGATGACCACGGCGAGCTCGGTGCCGATCTGCACCACCGCGGTGAACGCGGCGCCCGGGTCGCCCCACCCGAACAGCTCGGGGAAGATCCGCAGGTGGGCGCTGCTGGAGATCGGCAGGAACTCGGTGAGCCCCTGGAGGGCGCCGAGGACCACGGCCTTGAGGAAGTCGAGCACCGCGAGGGCTCCTGGGATCGAGCGGGACGAGGGCGGGCCCAGGCTACGCAGGTGCGACGGGACACCGGCGGAGGGCCCACCCGGCGAGCCGCCCGCGGTCCTGACCAGGCGTCCGGCTAGGTTTCTGGTCATGCAGCAGCGCTCGTTGGGCCGGTCCGGGCTGAGGGTCTCCCGCCTCGGGCTCGGTACCCTCACCTGGGGACGCGACACCGACGAGCACGAGGCGCGGGACCAGCTCACCAGCTTCGTCGAGGCCGGGGGCACGCTGCTCGACACGGCCGCCGGCTACGGCGACGGGGCCTCCGAGGAGCTCCTCGGCTCGCTCCTGGGCGAGGTCGTGGCCCGCGACGACGTGGTCATTGCCACGAAGGCCGGCATCGGCCGGGTCCGCGGCGAGCGGGTCACCGACCTCTCGCGCGGACGCCTGCTGCGGACCCTGGACGCCTCCCTGCGGCGGCTGGGGGTCGACCAGGTCGACCTGTGGCAGGTGCACGCCTGGTCCGACGACGTCCCTCTCGAGGAGACCCTCGGTGCCCTCGACACGGCCGTCAGCACCGGCCGGGCGGCGTACGTCGGAGTGTCCAACCACAGCGGGTGGCAGCTGGCCCGCTCGGCGACGTGGCAGGAGTGCGGCCCGGGTCGTGCCCCGGTGACGTCCCAGCAGGTGGAGTACTCGCTGCTCAACCGGACCATCGAGGCCGAGGTGCTGCCGGCGGCCCAGGCGCTCGGCGTCGGGGTGCTGCCCTGGTCGCCGCTCGGTCGCGGCGTGCTGACCGGCAAGTACCGCACCGGGACGCCTGCGGACTCTCGCGCGGCGTCGCCGCACTTCGCGAACTTCGTCGGCGCCTACCTCAACCCCCGCGGGCACCAGGTGGTGGAGGCCGTCGCCGCGGCCGCGGATGGGCTGGGCTGGTCGCCCACCGAGGTGGCCCTGGCCTGGGTGCGGGACCGGCCCGGCGTCACCGCGCCGATCCTTGGCGCCCGGACTGCGGCCCAGCTGCGGGGATCGCTCACGGTGGAGCACTGCACCCTGCCCGCGGAGATCGTCACCGCCCTCGATGACGTCTCGGGCGGCGAGGACGGCGCATGAGCGCCCGACCCGACAAGGGCGCCCGGGCGCGGGAGCGCCAGGCGCTGCGGCCCGGTGTCGAGTTCGAGTTCGAGCGGTTGGTGCTCTCTCGCGACCACCCGCGCTCGGTTGTGACCCGGCTGCTCGTCGAGCGGGCAGAGAAGGGCGGGTGGGAGCTCGTGCGCGTCCGCATCTCGTCGGACGGCACCCGGCGGGTGGTGCTGCGTCGGCGCATCATCCGGCAGCGCGCGACGCTGCCGGCCTGAGCGCCGAGCCCGTCAGATGCCGTCGAGGAAGCGGTCGAAGACCCGGGCACCGAACTCGAGGGCATCGACGGGAACCCGCTCGTCGACACCGTGGAAGAGGGCGGTGAAGTCGAGGTCGGCGGGCAGCCGCAGCGGCGCGAAGCCGTAGGAGCGCATCCCCAGCTTGCGGAAGTGCTTGGCGTCGGTGCCGCCGCTCATGAGGTACGGCGCCACGAGCGCGTCGGGGTCCTCGGCGAGCAGCGAACGGGTCATCGCGTCGACGAGGTGACCGTCGTACGGGGTCTCCCAGGGCTGCTGGTGGCTGACGAAGTCGTAGGAGACGTGCTCCCCGCAGAGCTCGGCCATCGTGGCGAAGAACTCGTCCTCGAAGCCGGGGAGGAACCGGCCGTCGACGTGGGCGGTGGCCTCGGTCGGGATGACGTTGACCTTGTAGCCCGCCTCGAGCATCGTCGGGTTGGCGGTGTTGCGGATGACCGCCCCGAGCATCCGGGCGGCGCTGCCGAACTCCTCGATGAGCGCGTCCGCGTTCTCGGGCGTGGCCGCGGTGCCGGCCAGCTCGCCGATCGAGGCGAGGAGCACCTCCATGGTGGGCGTGAGCCGGACCGGCCAGTCGTGGGCACCGATGCGGGCGACCGCGGAAGCCAGCTCGGTGACGGCGTTCTCGCGGTTGATCATCGACCCGTGCCCGGCACGGCCGCGGGAGGTCAGCCGCATCCAGGCCATCCCCTTCTCGGCGGCCTCGATGAGGTAGACGCGTCGTCCACGCACCGTGGCGCTGAAGCCGCCGACCTCGCCGATGGCCTCGGTGCAGTCGGCCAGCCAGTCGGCGTGCCGCTCGACCAGGATCTCCGCCCCCTGGTGGCCGCCGGCTTCCTCGTCGGCGGTGAAGCAGAGGACGGTGGGCCGTTGCGGGAGCGCCCCGGCCCTCGTGCGCGCCCGCACGCAGGAGAGCAGCATGGCGTCGAAGTCCTTCATGTCGACCGCGCCAGGGCCCCAGAGGTAGCCGTCCTTGATCTGCCCGGAGAACGGGTGGACGGCCCAGTCCTCGGCGTCGGCGGGCACGACGTCGAGGTGCCCGTGGAGGAGCAGCGGGTCCCCGTCCCCCTCGCCCCAGCGGGCCAGGACGTTGGCGCGGCCGGGCGTCCCCTCGACGATCGTCGCCTCGATGCCGACCTCGTCGAGCAGGCTGGCCACGTGCTCCGCCGCCTTGCGCTCCCCCGGCCCGGAGGAGTCGCCGTAGTTCGTGGTGTCGATGCGGATCAGGTCGCGACAGATGTCGACCACCTCGGCGGCCGGGTCGTAGCCGCGCTCGTCGCTCCCGAGGTCCGTGCGGGTCTCCATGACGCCATGGTGACACGGAGGTCCAGCCGCGTGACGTCGTGAGGTCGGGGCCTTTCAGCGACTGCTGCGGGCGGTGCGACCGCGGGTGATGCCCACGAGCTCCTGGCAGAGCGGGTCGTCGTCCGTGCGGGGCCAGACGAGAGCGACGGTGGTGGGCTCGGCGTCGGTGACCGGGCGCCAGGCGAGGTCCTTGCGCTGGTGGGCGCGGGCGACCGACATCGGCACGAGCAGCAGGCCCTGGCCCGCGGCGACGACGGCGATCCGCTGGGCGGTACTCGACCCCGGCGGCAGGTCGTCGGCGGACAGCAGCTCCTCGGCGACGTCGGCCAGCTCGACCTCGTCGACGGCGGTGACGAGGTGGTCGGCCGGCACCACGACCACCGGCTGCTCCTCGTAGAGGCGGACCACGTGCAGGTCCGCCGGAGCGAGGTTCCCGGCGGCCTGGAGCGGGAGCCGGGCGAAGACCATCCGGGCGCGGCCGTCCGCGAGGGCGACGGTCTGCTCGCCCTCCTCCAGCGGTACGCCGACCAGTGCTGGGGTGCGCACCCGTTCGGCCCAGACCCGGAACCACTTCGTCGGGACGACGCCGGGCACCAGGCCGACGGGGAACGTGGAGGCAGGCACGCGAGGATCGTACGGCCGGTGGCAGGTCAGGTCCCGGCCGGCCGGAGTCCTCAGGTCGCCCCTGCCGTGCATGGGCAAGCAGAAGAGGCGCCGGGACCCGCAGGTCCCGGCGCCTCTTCCGATGGTGTCCGAGGGGGGACTTGAACCCCCACGCCCGATAAAGGGCACTAGCACCTCAAGCTAGCGCGTCTGCCTATTCCGCCACCCGGACACGGGTGTTGCGCCGTCGCAGCTCCCGGCGGGCCGGATGCTCGAGCGCGGGCGCAACTGTAGCAAAGGGGCACCGGTTCCCGCGCATCGGTCGGCCGGGGCCAGGACGCACCGCTCAGGCGTGGACGGAGAGGCCCTCGCGCAGCCACTCCCCCAGGACGACAGCACTCGCGGCGACCTGTTGGGGCCAGTCCCACGCGGAGGCGTCGGCGTTGTCGGAGACGTGCTTGACCAGGGTGACGCGGGCGCCGAACGAGCGCGCGGCCAGGGCCACCCCGTAGCCCTCCATGTCCACGAGCGAGGCAGCCGAGGCCAGGCGCTCGCGCACTACGGGATCGGTGACGAACACGTCGCCGCTGGCGAGCACCACGTCGGTCTGGGGGCCGACGTCGACCCGCTCGTGCGGGTCGTGGCCCAGCGCACGCACGGCCTCGGCGTTCACGTCGTGGTTGAGGACCGTGCCGGGCAGCCAGAGTCCGGTCAGCCCGTCGCGCAAGGCACCCGCGGTCCCGATGTTGACGACATGGACGGTCGCCGGTTCGGGGTGCTCCGCGAGCACCCGGGTCGTCGCGATGGCGGCGTGGGTCTTGCCCATCCCCGTCACCACCAGCGGCATGCCACAGGGGACGTGGGCCGCCTCAGCGCTGGTCGCCGCGACCACGAGGACGTGCCGTGAGTCCACCGGGGTCACCAGCCGGCCGGGAGCGGTCGGCCCTCGTGGAAGCCCGCCGCCGACTGGACACCCACGACCGCACGCTCATGCAGCTCGTCCAGGGTCCGGGCGCCGGCGTACGTGCATGACGACCGGAGACCCGCGCAGATCTCGTCGAGGAGGTCCTCGACCCCGGGGCGGGTGGGGTCGAGGTACATCCGCGAGGAGGAGATGCCCTCCTCGTGGAGCCCCTTGCGGGCGCGCTCGAACGCCGAGTCCGTCGACGTACGACGGGCGACGGCTCGGGCCGAGGCCATGCCGAAGCTCTCTTTGTAGGCCCGGCCGTCTGGGTCGCGGACCAGGTCACCCGGGGACTCGTGCGTGCCGGCGAACCACGACCCGACCATGACCGCCGAGGCGCCGGCGGCGACGGCGAGAGCGACGTCGCGGGGGTGGCGGACGCCACCGTCGGCCCAGACGTGCCGGCCCAGCTCGCGGGCCGCGGTCGCGCACTCGAGGACCGCGCTGAACTGGGGGCGCCCGACGCCGGTCATCATCCGGGTGGTGCACATCGCGCCGGGTCCGACCCCGACCTTGATGATGTCGGCGCCCGCTTCCACGAGCTCCCGGACTCCCGCGGCCGACACCACGTTGCCGGCCACGACGGTGGTCCCGGGCGCGGCCGCCCGGACGGCGCGCAGCGCGTCGAGCATCCGGTCCTGGTGCCCGTGGGCAGTGTCGACGACGAGACAGTCGACGCCGGTGGCGACGAGCTCGGCGGCCCTGCCTGCCACGTCGCCGTTGACACCAATGGCGGCGGCGACGCGCAGCCGGCCGGCGTCGTCGACCGCAGGGCGGTAGAGGGTCGAGCGCAGGGTGCCGGTGCGGGTGAGCACTCCGACGAGTCGCCCGTCATCGTCGACGACGGGGGCGAGCCGGCGCCGTGCCTCGTGCAGGGCGTCGAACGCCTCGCGGGGGGTGAGGGTCACCGGCAGGCTCACCGGCTTGGGGGTCATGACCTCCTCGACCTGGGTGAACCGGTCAACCCCGGTGCAGTCGTCCTCGGCGATGATGCCGACGGGGCGGCCGTCCTCGACGACGACCGCGGCGCGGTGGGCGCGCTTGGGCAGCAGTGCCAGGGCGTCACCCACGGTGGCGTCGGGGGCCAGGACGATCGGTGTCTCGACCACGGCATGACAACCCTTGACCCAGGCCACGACCTCGGCGACGACGGCCACCGGGATGTCCTGCGGCAGGACCGCCAGTCCACCGCGTCGGGCCACCGTCTCGGCCATGCGACGGCCCGAGACCGCGGTCATGTTCGCGACCACCACCGGAATCGTGGCCCCGCTGCCGTCGCTGGTGGCGAGGTCGACGTCGTCGCGCGAGGCCACGTCAGAGCGCCGCGGCACCATGAAGACGTCGTCGTAGGTCAGGTCGTGGGCCGGCTTGCCGTCGAGGAACTGCACCCGGTCAGCCTAGGCGTCAGCCCTTGCGGGGCGGCAGCGGGACGAACCCCGAGGTGCGTTCGACGTACTCCTTGTAGCCCGGGCGGCGGGAGGCCATGTCCTTCTCCAGGAGCGGCTTCCCGGTCCCCTTGGCCAGCAGGAAGGTCATGAAGACCGGGGAGAGGATCGTGAGCACGGCCGGCCACGCATCCGCAGCGACCAGGAAGATGCCCCACCACACGCACGCATCGCCGAAGTAGTTCGGGTGCCGGGTGTAGCGCCACAGCCCGGTGTCGAGCACCTGGCCCTTGGTCGAGGGATCCTTGCGGAAGCGGTCGAGCTGGTGGTCGCCGACGGTCTCGAAGAACAGGCCGACCGCCCACACCGCGACGCCGACCCACGCGACCCAGCCGAGCGACGCGTCGAGCAGCATCCCCACCTGCACCGGCAGGGAGATGAACCACATCGAGACGGCCTGCGTGAGGTAGACCCGCGTGACGGCGTGGACGGTCGGGTTGCCCGGCGCCTTGGCCATCAGCTCCTCGTAGCGGGGGTCCTCGCCGTGGCCGCGCGAGCGCTGGCCGATGTGCCAGGCCAGCCTGGTCCCCCAGAGCCCGGTGATGACGAGCAGCAGGAGCCCACGCCCGTCGTCGACGTCGGTCGCGCTTCGTGCGACGGCGTAGGAGGTGGCCGCGACGATGACGAAGCCGAGGCCCCAGGTCACGTCGACGACCGCGTGCTTGCCGACGCGCAGCGCGACCACGAGCGTGGACGCGAACGTCACGAGGATCGCCGCGGCGGTGACGGGGAGCAGGACCAGCAGGTCACTGGTGTCGAGGGCTCCCACGGCTCAGACCTCCCGCACGGCGGGCATCTCGCTGCGGCCACCGGGGTGCGGCTTCACTGCGAGGACCTGGTCGACCCCCATGCGGCCCTCCTCGAACGCCAGGGCGCCGCCGACGAGGTAGAGGCGCCACACCCGGGCCATCTCCTCACCGACCATGCCCACCACGTCGTCCCAGTGCGAGTCGAACGTGGCGTACCAGGCGTCGACGGTGCGCACGTAGTGCTCGCGCATCGCGTGCACGTCGCGCACCTCGAGACCGGCCTGCTCGATGAGGTCGACGGTGCGGCCGACGGGACGCATGTGCATGTCGGGGGCGATGAACGCCTCGATGAACGGACCTCCGCCCGGTCGGGTGGTGCGCGACATCTGCTGGATCACCATGCGCCCGCCCGGGCGCAGGAGGCGGTGGATCTGGCCGGCGTACGTCGGGTAGTTCTTCTCCCCCACGTGCTCACCCATCTCGATGGAGCTGATCGTGTCGAAGGGACCATCGACGACGTCGCGGTAGTCCTGCAACCGGATCTCGACCCTGTCCTCCAGGCCCCGCTCGGCGATGCGGGCGTCGATGAACGCCTTCTGCTCGGCGGAGATCGTCACCCCCACCACCCGTGCGCCGTGCTCCTCGGCGACGTGCAGGGCCATCGACCCCCACCCGCAGCCGATGTCGAGGTGCCGGTCCCCCGGACCGACCCCGAGCTTGCGGCAGACCAGCTCGAGCTTGTCCCGTTGCGCGTCCTCGAGGGTGTACCCGGGCTCCTCGGAGGTGAAGTACGCCGAGGAGTAGGCCATGTGCGGGTCGAGGATGAAGGCGTAGAACTCGTTGGAGAGGTCGTAGTGGTGGGCGATGGCATCGCGGTCGCGGGTCAGGCTGTGCAGGCGGCCGCGCAGGCGTGCCTGCGTGACCGGCGGGGCCGGTGGCCGCGCCACCGCCCCGAGGCGCACCGCGAGACGCAGTCCGGCAGCGATCGTGGCGGGAGTGAGGCGGCGCGCGGCGCCGTGCTCCCGCACGGTGGCCCAGAGCCGGCGGAACCCGTCGAGGAGGTCGCCCTCGACGTCGATCTCCCCGGTGACGTAGGCCTGCGCCAGCCCCAGCTCCCCCGGTCGGTACAGCATCCGTGTGAGGGCCTGCGGTGTGCGGACGGCCAGCGTGGGCGCACCGGCGGGGCCGGCCTCGCTGCCGTCCCAGGCCTTGATCCGGATCGGGAGGTGCCCGCGGAACATCGGGCCGACCAGGGCTGCGATCTGGTCCGCGACCGGGGCGGCTGGCGTCGGAGAGGTGGTCGTGTGGTCCTGCACGGCGGTCATCGGGGCCTCTCGGATGGGCAACGGGTGCGCGTCGGTAGGTGACCGGTAGAGCGGTCAGGCGTGGTTCGTCCCGGGTGGCGGACCGGTTGGGTCGTCGGGCGGGGGCACCAGCTCGGGACGTCCGAAGACGACGGCTGCGTCGCGTGCCGACGGGGTGCCGAGGTCCGGGTCCGCCCCGTGCGTGAGCAGCACCCGGACCACCTCGTCCTCGCCCTTGAAGACCGCGCCGGCCAAGGGGCTCTGCCCCCGGTCGTTGAGGCGGTCGACGTCGGCGCCACGCTCGGCGAGCAGCCGGGTCGCGGCGGCATGGCCGTGGTAGGCGGCGAGCATGAGCAAGGAATTGCCCTGCGGGTCGCTGAGGTCGCGCGGCACGCCGACGTCGAGCGCCTGGGTCAGCAGGGCGGTCTCGCCGGTCCGGGCCAGGGCGAGAACCTGGTGGGCGAGCTCGACCACGCGGGGATCGGGCTCTCCCGCGGCCGCGTCAAGTCCCGTGGCGCTCATCGGCCGAGTCTCGCACGGGGCTGGCTGCCTCCTGAGGAGTCTCGCTCTAGGCTCCCGGGGTGACCGAGCCCGAAGGAGCGCGCCAGGTGCGCGACGCCTACCTGGACCGCCGGGGCGAGCCCCCCAGGGTGGTGGCGCGCGCTCCCGGCCGGGTGAACATCATCGGCGAGCACACCGATCACAGCGGCGGATTGTGCCTCCCCCTCGCCCTCGATCTCTCGACCTGGGTCGGGGTCGGACCAGCACACGGCGCCAGCGACACGGTGGCCAGCGACCTCGAGGACGGTGTGGTGCACCACGACCCCGCGACGCAGCGCGTCGGGGGTTGGTCGGCGTACGTCGCGGGAGTGCTGTGGGCCGTGCGGCGCACCTGCGAGGTCCCTCCGGTGCACGTGGAGGTCGTCGGCAAGGTGCCGGTCGGTGCGGGGCTCTCGAGCTCGGCGGCGTTGACCTGCGCCACCGCGGTCGCGGTGCACGCGTGGACAGGTGGTCGGTTGGACGAGGCTGTCCGGGACGCGCTGGTGGAGATCGCGGTGGCAGCGGAGTCGGTCTACGTCGGTGCACCAACAGGAGGGATGGACCAGGCCGTGGCCCTGCACGGCGTCCCAGGGACCGCCCTCTTGCTCGATTTCGCCACGGGTACCCGGGAGCCCGTGCCCTGCACCCCCGACGAGGACGGCTTCGTGCTGCTGGTCCTCGACACGCGTACCCGCCACACCCACACCACCGGGGAGTACGGCGACCGCCGCGCGCTGTGCGCCTCGGCCGCCGCGCTGCTCGGGGTTCCTCACCTCTCGGCCGCCGCAGGGCTGCCGTCGTCCGCACTGGCGGGTCTCCCCGGCCCCGAGCGAGCCGCAGCCCGTCACGTGCTCGGTGAGAACGCGCGGGTTCGTGCGACGGTGGACTGCCTTGCCGTGCGGGACTGGCACGGGGTCGGGATGCTGCTGACCGCGTCCCATGCCTCGTTGCGGGACGAGCTGAAGGTGTCGTGCCCCGAGCTCGACCTGGCGGTCGCGACGGCGGACCGGGCCGGCGCCCTGGGCGCCCGGATGACGGGCGGCGGGTTCGGCGGATGTGCGCTCGCGCTCGTGCCGAAGGGTCGTTCGGCTGACGTGGAGCAGGCGGTGACCGAGGCCTTCGCGGCCGCCGGGCACCGCCCGCCGCACGTCTTTCCCGTGGTCCCGGGGGCCCGGGCCGAGGTGGTCCTGGCCCCCGGTCCCGGGCCTACTTGAGCTCGGCGGAGCTCAGGCCGAGGACCCGGCGGGCGACGATCAGCTGCTGGATCTGCTGGGTGCCCTCGAAGATGTCGAGGATCTTGGAGTCCCGCGACCACTTCTCGAGCAGCTCGGCCTCGCTGTAGCCGACCGTGCCCGCGAGCTCGACACAGCTCAACGTCACGTCGCTGCCGACACGACCTGCCTTCGCCTTCGCCATGGAGGCCTCGAGCGAGTTGGGCTGGCGGTTGTCGGCCATCCATGCCGCCTGCATCATCAGCAGCCGCGCGCCCTCCCAGTCCGACTCCATCTGCAGGAACTTCGCAGCAGCCGCCGACTGGACGGTGGCCGGGCGGTCGTAGTCGATCGTCACCCCAGCCTGCTCCAACAAGTCGCGGGTGAGGTCGAGGGACGCACGGGCACACCCCACGGCCATCGCCGCCACCAGCGGGCGGGTGTTGTCGAAGGTCGCCATCGCGCCGGCGAAACCCTGCTTGACGTCGACGTCGGGCGAGCCGAGCAGGTTCTCTGCCGGGACCCGGCAGTCGGTGAAGGTGATCACCGCGGTGTCGGAGGCGCGGATGCCGAGCTTGTGCTCGAGCCGCTCCACCTGCATGCCCGGGGTGCCCTTCTCGACGACGAACGACTTGATCGCGGCGCGGCCCATCGCCTTGTCGAGGGTCGCCCACACCACCACGCTGTCGGCGCGCTCGCCGGAGGTGACGTAGATCTTCTCGCCGTTGATGACGTAGTGGTCACCGTCCTTGACCGCGGTGGTCTTGATGTTCGCGGTGTCCGACCCGGTGCCGGGCTCGGTGATCGCCATCGCGGCCCACGTACCGGCGAACTTCTCCTGCTGCTCGTCGTTGGCCACCGAGGCGATGGCGGAGTTGCCGAGGCCCTGCCGCGGCATCGAGAGCAGGAGACCGACGTCGCCCCAGCACATCTCGGCGATGGACATCACCGAGGCGAGGTTGGACCCGTTCTTGACGCCCTTGTCGGCTTCCTTCTCGTCACGGCGCACGCCGGCTGCGCCGGCACCCTCGGCGGCCCCGGACTCCGAGAGCCCGTCGATCATGGCCGCCAGCATGTCGAGCTCCTTGGGATAGGCGTGCTCGGCGCTGTCGTACTTGCGGGAGATGGGTCGCAGCATGTTCATCGCGACCTGGTGCGCCTGCTCAGTGAGGGCGCGGAACTTCTTCGGCTCTTCGAGATTGATCATGATGGTGTCTCCGTGTCGGATCCCCGAGGGGATCAGACCAGGAGGGCTCCTTCCGCGAGGCCGATCGCACGCAGGTCGCGGTACCACCGCTCGACCGGGTGCTCCTTGACGAATCCGTGTCCCCCGAGCAGCTGGACGCCGTCGAGGCCGATCTGCATGCCCTTGTCGGCGCAGGCCTTGCGGGCCAGGGCGACCTCCCGGGAGAAGTCCTTGCCCTGGGCAGCGCGGGCCGCGGCCCGGTAGGTGAGCAGGCGCATGGCCTGGAGCTCGATGGCGATGTTCGCGACCATGAAGGCCACCGACTGGCGGTGCGCGATCGGCTCTCCGAACGCCTCCCGCTCCTTGACGTACGGAGTGACGTAGTCGAGGACCGCCTGGCCGGTGCCCACCGCGAGGGCGCACCACGCGAGGCGCGAGAGCCGGACGCACTCAAGGTACGTCGAGCCGTCCCGTGCCCCGAGGAGGTTCTCGGCCGGGACACGTACAGCGTCCAGGTGGAGCCGGGTCAGTGCGGCGGCCCGTACCCCCATGGACGGGTCGGCCTCGATCCGCAGCCCGTCGGCCGAGGACTCGACGAGCACCAGGACCGGGACCCCGTCGAGCGAGGCGCCCACAACGAAGAGCTCGGCGTCGGCACCGCGCGGGACGAGGGACTTCACGCCGTCGAGGACCAGGTCACCGCCGTCGATCCGTGCGGTGGTCGCGGGGGACAGTGCGTCGAAGAGGACGGTGGGCTCGGCGAGCGCGAGGGCTGCAGCGGGCACCTCGTCTCCGGTGAAGGCGGGCAGGTAGGTCTGCTGCTGCTGGTCGTTGCCCCACAGGGACAGCGCGGTGGCCACCGATCCGGAGGCCAGGGTCGCGACCGCGATGCCCATGTCGCCGCGTGCGAGCGCCTCGGAGACGAGCACCCCGGCGACCGTGGACCGCTCCTCGGAGATGCCGCCGAGCGACTCCGGGACTCCCAGGGTGGGGATGCCGATCTCGAGGCTGGCCTGGAGCACGTCGGTCGGGGTGGCGCAGGCGTCGTCAGCCTCCGCAGCCGCGGGCCGGACGACCTCGGTGGCGAGCTCGCTGACGACGTCGACGAGCATCTGCTCGTCCTCACCCGGTGTCAGGTCGAAGAGACCGGTGGGGTTCGCGGCGGGGACACGGACGCCGTCCGCGCCCTTGCTGCCCTTCCGGGCGAAGCTGCGGCTGGCAGCGCCGAGGGCCTTGAAGCCGCCACGGGTCGTGGTGAAGACGGCCTGCTCGGCCTGCTTGCGAAGGCCGAGCCGGTCGATCAGGGAGCTCTGGGCGACGACGCTGAGGGCGGCGACCGCGTAGCCGATCGGGTCGCGGGCCTCCTTCGACGCGAGGCCGTGCTTGCCGCCGGGACGGAGGCTCTTGGTCAGGGACATGGAAGAAATGTAACTCTGAGTTACAACTGCTGTCACGCAAACCGGCCCGTGGCTCACGTCACGCCCGCCCCCACCGCCTGGGGCGACCCGGCAGACCTGGTCGGACGCAGCCCGCGTCCCCGCCTACGATCGGGTGCCATGCCTCGCACTCCTGCGCCGGACCCGCACACACCCCACGGCCCCCTGCCCGAGGGCGGGTCGGTCCGTCCGATCACCCGCTGGGGCGCCGACGTGATGCACCGACCTGCCCGCCCCGTGGTCGAGTTCGACGAGGACCTGCGTGCCCTCGCGGCAGACATGGTCGCCACGATGTACGCCGCCGACGGCGTCGGACTGGCCGCGTGCCAGGTCGGTGTCGACCTGGCGCTCTTCGTCTTCGACTGCCCCGACGAGGACGGCCGCCGGCACATCGGAGTCGTGGCCAACCCGCGGGTGTCGCTTCCCGAGGGGCGCGATCGTCGCCTCGACGACGACGACGAGGGGTGCCTCTCCTACCCCGGCGCCTTCGTTCCCTGCGCCCGCCCCGACTTCGCGATCGTCGAGGGTGAGGGACTGGACGGTGAGCCGGTGCGCTACTCCGGCGACGGCCTCCTGGCCCGCTGCCTCCAGCACGAGACCGACCACACGCTCGGCACGGTCTTCGGCGACCGGCTGAACAAGCGGTCCCGCAAGCGGCTGGAGAAGCAGTGGCAGGACGCTACCGACTCCTACCCTCAGGGATGGCCCCTCGAGGGGGAGCAGCCGACGGTCAGCGACCGGCAGTGACGTAGCAGGCGACCGCGGCCGCCGCGGCGACGTTGAGCGAGTCCACGCCGGGTCGCATCGGGATCACTGCACGCGCGGCTGCGCTCGTCTCCCACCGCGCGGAGAGGCCGTGACCCTCCCCGCCGAGGACCAGGGCGACGCGGTCCTGGCCGGCCACGGCCTCAGGCAGCGCGACCGCGTCGGGGGCGAGCGTGAGCGCGACCGTGGTGAAGCCGCGTGCGGCCAGGTCCTCCAGCGCGTCGTGCCAGTCCGGCAGACGGGTCCACGGGACCGCGAAGACGGCGCCCATCGCCACCTTGACCGCCCGCCGATAGAGCGGGTCGGCGCACCGCGGTGACAGCAGCACGGCGTCGATCCCCAGTGCAGCCGCGGACCGCAGGACGGCGCCGACATTCGTGTGGTCGACGATGTCCTCCAGGACCACCACCGTCCGGGCCTCGGCGAGGACCTCGTCGACCGTCGGCAACGGCGTACGGCGCAGGGACGCCAGCGCGCCACGGTGGACGTGGAAGCCGGTGACCTGCTCGGCGAGTGCCTCGTCGACGACGTAGCAGGGCGCGTCGGTGGTCGCGAGGACGTCGGCGAGCCCGTCGAGCCAGCGGGGTGCCATCAACAGGGAGCGCACGGGATACCCGGCCTCGACGGCCCGGCGCACCACCTTCTCGCCCTCCGCGAGGAAGAGCCCGTGCTCGGCCTCGAGGCTGCGGCGCAACTGGACGTCGCGCAGGTCCCGGTAGTCAGCCAGGCGTGGGTCGTCGGCGCCGTGCACCTCGACGAGGCGCGCCACGTCAGGACTCCTCGGGACGCGCCAGAGCGACGACCTCACCGATGACGATGATCGCCGGCGCACGGAGACCGGAGGCCGTGAGGTCCTCCCCCAACCGGCCCAGCGTCGTGACCAGCTCCCGCTCCCCCGGCATCGTGCCCTCGCTGATCACGGCGGTGGGGGTGTCCGGTCCACGTCCGTGCTCGACGAGCGCAGCCGCGATCACGGCCGCGTTCTCGACGGCCATGAGCATCACGAGCGTCCCCCGCATCCGGGCCAGGGCGTCCCAGGCGACGAGGGACTCCGGGTGACCCGGAGGGAGGTGTCCGCTGACCACGGTGAAGTCGTGGGTCAGGCCACGGTGCGTGACCGGGATCCCTGCCCGTCCCGGGACCGCGATCGCGCTGGAGAGACCAGGGACGACAGTCACCGGAACGCCCGCCTCGCGGCAGGCCTGGATCTCCTCGAACCCGCGCCCGAACACGAAGTTGTCGCCGCCCTTGAGGCGCACCACCCGCTTGCCGGCCAGCGCGCGGTCGACGATGACCCGGTTGATCTCCTCCTGCGTGGCCGCGCGCCCCCGGGGCAGCTTCGCGACGTCGACCAGCTCGACGTCCGGCGCCAGCTCGCCGAGGAGCTCGCGCGGGGCCAGCCGGTCGGCGACGACCACGTCGGCCTCCGCGACCGCGCGGCGCGCGGCCAGCGTGACGAGGTCGGGATCGCCGGGCCCGCCGCCGACGAGGACGACGCCCGCCTCCCGGTGCTCCGCGCGCACGTCGACGAGCCCGTCCCGCAGGGCGGCCAGGATCTGGTCCCGGACACCAGCGGACCTTCGTGGCTCCCGGTTGCCGAGGACGGCGACGGTCATCCCGCCATACCGGCCCGAGGCGGGGGTCCAGGCCGTGGCCTGCCGGCCGTCGTCACTGCGCACGCAGAAGATCCGGCGCTCCTCGGCAGCCGTGCTGACGGACGCGTTGACCGCGGGGTCGTCGGTGGCGGCGATCACGTACCAGGCGCCGTCCAGGTCCTCGGCGGCAAAGCCACGCTCTGCCCAGGCGACCTCTCCCCCGTCGACGAGGCCCTGGATGGCCGGCGTCACGACCGGGGAGACGAGGTGGACCACCGCCCCGGCGGCGAGGAGCGCCGGGACGCGCCGCTGGGCGACGTGCCCTCCTCCGACGACGAGCACACGCTTCCCCTGCAACAGCAGTCCGACGGGATAGACACCTGGGTCGGCAGGGACGTCACGGTCGAGGGGTGCTCCGCCGGGCGTGTGCATGCGGTCATTCTCCCCGTTCGAGACCGGAGGCGCGGACGGTGTCCGTGCCCGCTCATCGACTGGACAGGCGCGGTGACGTCCGCGCGCTCGACGAAGCCGTACCGCGCGACCTGGAAGGTGCAGCCGAGGTGCATCGGCGCGGCCCTCCCCGCACCGTGCGGCGCCCCTCCCGTCGCGCCGGAGCGGAAGTTCCCGGTGTGTCGGGACCCAGACTTGGCGTGCCCAGGGTTTCTTCGGGGAAGGGTTGCGGGTGTCGGCCCGGCCGTGACCGGTCCGGCACGACGCACCCGCTGTCCGTCCCACCAGGAGGAAAAGCATGAGCCTCGACCGTCCCGTCTCCCCCGACCCCTACGAGCTGCTGCCGTCGGTGCCCTCGTTCACGGTGACCAGTGACGACGTGACCGAGGGGCAACCGCTCAAGGACGCCCAGGTCGCCTCGGGCGGGAACTCCTCGCCGCAGCTGAGCTGGAGTGGTGCACCCGAGGGGACCAAGAGCTTCGTGGTCACCTGCTTCGACCCCGACGCGCCCACCCCCTCGGGGTTCTGGCACTGGGTGCTGGTCGACCTTCCTGCCGACGCGACCTCACTCGACGCGGGGGCCGCGGCCGGGACGCTTCCCGGCGCCGCCTTCCACGTCCGCAACGACGGTGGCGAGCACGGGTTCATGGGCGCAGCGCCGCCCCAGGACGACCAGGTCCACCGCTACTACTTCGTCGTCCACGCGGTGAAGGAGGAGACCCTCGGGGTCGACGACTCCGCGTCGCCGGCCGTGGTGTCGTTCAACCTGGCCTTCAAGACACTGGGACGGGCGATCCTGCACGGCACCTACCAGCACTGAGACCAGCACCCAGCCGCGCGGTGACCGCCGCCCGAGTCCTCAGGAGCGCAGAGCGTGGTATGCCGACGAGTCGAGCAGCTCGCTGACCAGCGTTGCCGCGCCCGGCGCCAGATCGAGGGCGCCGCGGCGGATGACCTCCGGGTCCACGAACACGATCTGGAGGCCCTCGCCGACGGTGATGTCAGCGTCGGTCAGGTCGGCACGGCCGATCCACACCCGCCAGTGGTCCGCCAGCCGCGGGTTGTCCTTCGGGGTGTGCCGGAAGGTGCGTGCCTGCCAGAGCAGCAAGCCTCGCGGGAGGTGCTCGGCGCCCAGACCGGTCTCCTCGCGGAGCTCCCGCCAGACGGCCGTCTCCCAGTCCTCGCCTGGATCGACGTGCCCACCGACCAAGCCCCACTGCAGGGGTGCCACCGGGGCGTGCTCGTCACGTTCCTGGAGGAGCAGCCACCCGCGTCCGTCCACGAGGACCACGGTGGCGAGCCGACACTCCTGACCCGCGCAGTCGGCGGCGGACAGGCCGGCCTCTCCGTGCTCCGACACAGTGCCCCCGTTTCTTGATTCAATCCAGAACTGGTGTTTGAGTGGTCCCTCCGGGACAGGCGGGGCAGCGACTCCGCACGGCCGCCCGACACCCGACCAGAGGAGAACACATGAATGACTCTCATCCGCAGGGTGGTTCCACCACCGCCACCGGCGCGCCCGCCGTCAGCGACCGCAACTCGCTGACCGTCGGCGCCAACGGTCCGATCCTCCTGCACGACGTCCACATGGTCGAGCAGATGGCCCACTTCAACCGCGAGCGGGTACCGGAGCGCAACGTCCACGCGAAGGGCACCGGGGCGTTCGGCGTCTTCGAGACCACCGAGGACGTCTCCCAGTACACCAAGGCCGCGCTCTTCCAGCCCGGCGTGAGCACCGACCTGCTCATCCGGTTCTCCACCGTGGCCGGGGAGCTCGGCTCGCCGGACACCTGGCGCGACCCGCGAGGCTTCGCGATCAAGTTCTACACCTCCGAGGGCAACTACGACCTCGTCGGGAACAACACCCCGGTCTTCTTCATTCGCGACACGATGAAGTTCCCCCACTTCATCCGCAGCCAGAAGCGTCGCGGTGGCACCGGTCTACGCGACAACGACATGCAGTGGGACTTCTGGACCAACAACCCCGAGTCGGCGCACCAGGTCACCTGGCTGATGGGTGACCGCGGCCTGCCCGCCAGCCTGCGGCAGATGCAGGGCTACGGCTCGCACACCTACATGTGGGTGAACGAAGCCGGTGAGCGGTTCTGGGTGAAGTACCACTTCAAGAGCCAGCAGGGCGTCAAGTGCCTGACGCAGGAGGCGGCGAACAAGATCGCCGGCGAGGACGCCGACTACCACCGCCGCGACCTGCGGGAGGCCATCGACCGGGGCGACTTCCCGCGGTGGGACCTGCACGTGCAGGTGATGCCGTACGAGGACGCGAAGGACTACCGGTTCAACCCGTTCGACCTGACCAAGGTGTGGCCGCACGGCGACTACCCGCTGATCAAGGTCGGCACGATGACGCTGGACAAGAACCCCGAGAACTTCTTCGCCCAGGTCGAGCAGGCGGCGTTCGCACCGTCGACGGTCGTGCCCGGGGTCGGCTTCTCCCCCGACAAGATGCTGCTGGGCCGGACGTTCGCGTACGCCGACACCCAGCGCTACCGGATCGGCCCCAACTATCTGCAGCTCCCGGTGAACCGGCCGCGGGTCGAGGGGCACAACACCTACCAGTTCGACGGTCCGATGGCCTACGACCACACCGGCGACCAGCCGGTCTACGCCCCCAACTCCTACGACCGCGGCTACGCGGACCACGAGGGCCCGGTCGACGACGGTTGGGCGACCGACGGCGAGATGGTGCGCTCGGCGTACGCCCTGCACGCCGAGGACGACGACTTCTCGCAGCCGCGGGCGCTCGTCAACGAGGTGTGGGACGACGGCGAGCGTGAGCGCTTCGTCGGCAACGTGGCGGGCCACATCCTCGGCGGGGTGAAGCCGGAGACGCTCCCCCGCGTCCTGCAGTACTGGAAGAACGTCGACGAGGAGATCGGCAAGCGGATCGAGGCAGCGGTCTCCGAGGGCCAGGCCGAGGAGCCGGCTCCGCACCCGACCGAGCCCGAGGGCGTCATCGGCTGACGCAGTAGCCCCACCCGGGGACGGGGAGGACACCGCCACCCGCCGGCGGCGTCCTCCCCGTCGTCGCATTCGGCCACGGACGCCCCCCGAAGTCGCTAGCGTCGGGATCGACCCGTCTTCGACGTCAGGGAGATGTCATGTCCAACAGCGCGACCCCGTCCATGCCCGGCAGCCTGCTCGACCGCTTCCTCGCCCGCCTTCTCGACGGGGTGCTCCTCGCCGTCGTCGTCTGGGGGATCGTCGCGACGCTGTTCACGTCGATCCTCATCGGCGGAGGGCTCGGCTACGGCAGCGGCGCCTACTTCGTGCTCGGCACGCTGGTCGCCCTCGCCGGCCTGGCGATCAACTTCGGGTACTACATCTTCCTCGAGACGCGTCAGGGGCAGACGCTCGGCAAGATGGTGATGAAGCTCCGGGTCCAGGGCCCGGACGGCCAGCACCCCACCGTCGGCCAGTCGCTGCGGCGCAACGCCTTCATGGCCGTCGGCGTCGTGGGCACCGTCGCGGGCGACATCCTCGGAGTGATCCCCGTCGTCGGGGGCTTCCTGGGCGGCCTGGTCTCGGCGCTCATCGGGCTCGCGGGCCTCGCGCTCGTGATCTACATCGCCTACACGATCAACGAGGACTCGACCGCGCGGCAGGGATGGCACGACAAGTTCGCCGGTGGCACCCGTGTCCTCAAGGAGCAGCCGGAGGCCGTGTCCAGCCCGCCGGTGACGCCGCCGGCGACCTGACCGACCTCACTGCAGGACGAAGCTGACCAGCGCGATCGTCCCGACCACGATGATCACGCCCCGAAGCAGCGCCGGTGGCAGCCGCCGGCCCACGCCCGCGCCGATCTGCCCACCGACGACCGACCCTGCGGCCAGGAGCGCGACGATCGTCCAGTCGACCTCGGCGACCACGACGAAGACCACGGCTGCGACCCCGTTGACCGTCGCGGCGAGCACGTTCTTGGCTGCGTTGTTGCGCTGCATGGTCTCGTGCAAGCCGATGCCGAGGACGGCCATGAGCAGCACGCCCTGCGCGGCACCGAAGTAGCCGCCGTACACCCCGGTGAGGAGCACCAGCACCCACACCCACCAGGACCCGTGCGCCGGGGTAGCGCGGTCGGGCACCGCCCGGGCAGAGACCCACGTCTTGATGCGCGGTTGGAGCGCCACCAGGACCACGCCGAGACCGATGAGCACGGGTACGACGGACCGGAAGGCCTCGTCGGGGAGCACCAGCAGCAGCACGGCCCCCGCGACGCCGCCGAGCAGTGACGCGGAGCCGAGGACGAGGATGCGCCGCCGCTGGCCGGCCAGCTCGCGGCGGTAGCCGACGGCGCCCGACACCGATCCCGGGAAGAGACCGATGTTGTTGGAGACGTTCGCGGTCACCGGCGGGACTCCGAACGCCAGGAGGGTCGGGAACGTCACTAGCGTCCCCGACCCCACCACGGTGTTGATCGTGCCGGCCGCCACCCCTGCGAGGAGGACGACCGTCATCTCGAGCAGGCTCACTGCGGCGGTGCGTCTCCCCCGGCCTCGGGCGCGCTCTTCTCGGCCTGGCTGGCCGTGCGCGGGTTGGCCGCCTGCTCGGCGGCGGCGATGGCCGCGGCCACCTCGTCGTGCGCGTCGCTCAGGGAGGCAGCGCCCACGTCGCTGAGCTGCGGGGCCTCCGCACCCATGTCGACGCGCTTCGCTGGACCGTCCACCTCGTCGGGGATGCCCTGCAGGCTGTTCATGGTCGAGCCGAGTCCCTCGAGCGCCTTGCCGATCTCGCTGGGGACGATCCAGACCTTGTTGGCGTCGCCCTCGGCGATCTTCGGCATCATCTGGAGGTACTGGTAGGCCAGCAGGGACTGGTCGGGGCGGCCGTCGTGGATCGCCTGGAAGACCGTCTGGATGGCCTGACCCTCACCCTGCGAGCGCAGGATCGCCGCCTCACGATCGGCCTGGGCGCGCAGGATCAGGGCCTGGCGGTCACCCTCGGCGTTGAGGATGGCCGACTGCTTGTTGCCCTCGGCGGTGAGGATCGCCGACTGGCGCTGACCCTCCGCGGTGAGGATCGCGGCGCGCTTGTCGCGGTCGGCGCGCATCTGCTTCTCCATGGAGTCCTTGATGGACGGCGGCGGGTCGATGCCCTTGAGCTCCACACGGTTCACGCGGATGCCCCACTTGCCGGTCGCCTCGTCCAGGACCCCGCGGAGGCCGGAGTTGATCGAGTCGCGGCTGGTGAGGGTGTCCTCGAGGTCCATGCCGCCGACGATGTTGCGCAGTGTGGTCATCGTGAGCTGCTCGATCGCCTGGATGTAGTTGGCGATCTCGTAGGTGGCCGAGACCGGGTCGGTGACCTGGAAGTAGATGACCGTGTCGATCGAGACGACCAGGTTGTCCTCGGTGATCACCGGCTGGGGCGGGAAGGACACGACCTGCTCACGCAGGTCGATCATGTAGCGCACCTTGTCGACGAACGGCACCACGATGTTCAGGCCCGCGGGGAGGGACGTGCGGTACTTGCCGAACCGCTCGACGATCCCGGCGCGCGCCTGGGGCACGATGCGGACGGTGCGGGCGAGGGCCACGACGACGAAGATCGCCAGGACCAGGAGGATCGCGAGCAAGCCGGTCATCCGGCACTCCCTTCGTGGGCCGCCGCGCGGCCCCTCGTTGCTGTTGTTGGTACGGGTGGGTCTGGGTGACTCACGGGTCGAGCTGGGGCACCGGGTGCACCAGAGCCGTCGCGCCCTGGATCTCGAGGACGTCGACGGTCGCTCCCTCGGGGATCACGAGTGACTCGTCGTACGGACGGGCGGTCCAGGTCTCCCCGGAGAGCCGGATCTGACCACCCTGGCTGGTGACCGCGGTCAGTGCGACGCCCTGTCGGCCGACGAGGGCCTGGTGGCCGAGCGTCAGCGACGGTCCGTTGTGCAGACGCTTGACCACGCTGGGCCGGACCAGCCACAGCATCGCGATCGCGGTGAGCATCGCCAGGAAGCCCTGGAGCAGGATGGGTGCGCCCAGCGCTGCCGCGACGCTGCCGCCGAGAGCACCGACGGCGAGCATGACCAGGACCAGCTCAAGACTGAAGAGCTCCGCGACCCCGAGCAGCGCGGCGGCGACCAGCCAGGTCTCCCACGCGTGCTCACGGAACCACTCCATGCAGCCACCCTACCGATCGGTCACAGGTTGACGGGGGCGCGACGGTCCGCGGCGGCGGCGAGCTCGGCGAAGACGGCCTGGTTGTGCGCGAAGGCGGCCCGCACGTGCTCCACCACCCGGTGCTGGTCGGGCTCGGAGAGACCCAACGCATCGAGCCGGGCGCGGTAGGAGTCCTTGTAGAGCTTGGGCTTCGGGACGCCGGGGAAGCGGTAGAACGCCGTACCGGCTCCGTCCTCCAGCCCGTAGGTGCGCGTGATGATCCGGCCGATCGCCTGCCCGCCGGAGAGGTCGCCGAGGTAGCGCGTGTAGTGGTGGGCGACGAAGGCGAGCGGGTCCTCCCGGGACGCCGCCAGCTCCCGGGCGTACGCCGTCACGGCCGGGCCGGGCTCCGCGCGGGACCGCCAGTCCTCCCCCACCCAGAGACGGAGGTCGTCGTCGAGGGCCGCACCCCGCTCGAGCACGGGGTCCCACACCGCCGCGGCGAGCGGGTCCGGCCGGGAGGCCTCGGGGACCAGCGCCCGGCCCGCCCCCTCGAGCGCGCCGTACACCGCGGCCAGGGCGAGCAGGTAGTCGGCGTAGCAGGTGGCCGGGAGCCGGCCGTCCAGCAGACCGGCCATGAACGGCGAGGCCTCGGCCTCGGTGTGCTCGGCTGCGGACCCCACCCGCATCCGCGCGGACAGCGACCCCGCGGGGGCAGCAGCAGGTCGGGGCACCCGGTTCACCCGCGGATCGGAGTGCCCGCGACGCGGGTGCGCCGACGGGCCGCCCACCGACCGTCGGTGTGCGTGACCTGCAGGGGCATGCCGAAGGTCTCCGACAGCACCGCCTCGGTGAGCGTCTCCTCGACCGGACCGGCGGCGACCACACGACCCCGGCGGAGCAGGAGCGCGTGGGTGAAGCCCGGAGGGATCTCCTCGACGTGGTGGGAGACCAGCACCGTCGCCGGGGCGTCGATGTCGTCGGCCAGCACCGCCAGGGTGGAGACGAGGTCCTCGCGACCCCCGAGGTCGAGCCCCGCGGCCGGCTCGTCGAGCAGTAGCAGCTCGGGGTCCGTCATCAGCGCCCGCGCGATCTGCACGCGCTTGCGCTCCCCCTCGCTGAGGGTCCCGAAGGTCCGGTCGGCGAGGGCGGCCGCGCCGACCTCGCGTAGGAGGTCGGCCGCCCGCTCGTGGTCGAGCTCGTCGTAGTGCTCCCGCCAGCGGCCGACCACGCCGTAGGACGCCGAGACGACCACGTCCCTCACCAGCTCGTGACGGGGGATGCGGTCGGCCAACGCGGCGCTCGTGAGGCCGATACGGGGCCGCAGCTCGAAGACGTCGACGGTGCCGAGGACCTCGCCGAGGATCCCCACCACGCCGTCCGTCGGGTGGATCTGGGCGGAGCAGACCTGCAGCAAGGTGGTCTTCCCGGCGCCGTTGGGGCCGAGCACCACCCAGCGCTCGTCCTCCTCCACGCGCCAGTCGATCCCCTCGAGCAGGGTCGCCTGGCCGCGCCGCACGGTCACGTCGGCCAGCTCGAGAACGGCGTCCATGCATCCCTCGGGTCGTCGGCGGTCGGGCATCGCGGCCGGGAGACGTCCCGCCGCGGGACCAACCTACGGCACCGGCCTGGGCCACGGGGCTAGCCTCGGCGCGTGCCCGAGCGTCCTCTGGATCCCCATCCCCGCGCCGTGGCCGGTCCGCTGGACGCGGACCTGCCCGATGGTGCGGTCCTCGCGCTGTGGGTCGACGCATGGGTCCGCGGGCACGCCGCGACCGACGACCTGCTGGAGGCGGTCGGACGGTCCGCGGCGGCGCACCACGTGGTGCCCGTGGACGGCGGCCCGGCCGAGCCGTTGGCACTCGCGCTCGGCACCCTGCGGCGAGGGTGCACAGGGGCCGGGCTCGCGCTTCCCGTCGCCGGCGACCCGGCCGGTATGGCCGGCCCCCGGGCCCTCAACGACGCTGCGCTCGAGGCCGAAGAGGCCGTGCACCTGCTCGGCACGGGGACCGCGCTGGTGCCCTGTCGTGCCGGTGCGGGCGTGGTCTGGTCGACGTACGCCGCCACGCACCCCCGTCCGGTGCCGACGCTCCCGGACGCCTCCCGCGGGCTGCGGCTCGCCCTCGTCGGCGCGGCGCAGGCGCTCGCCACCCTCGACGTCGCCCGGTGGCGACCGGAGGTGGCCGACGAGCTGATCAGCCTCCGCCGACCCAGGCCCGCCGCAGCGGTGCCCGGCATGTCTGCCGAGGCGGCCACTGCCCTGGCCCAGGCGACCACCTGTCGCCGCATCGTCGCGCTCGCGCTGGAGGACGATGGTGCGGCCGTCTCCATCGAGGAGGTCCGGGCCCGGACCGACGCGCTCCGGCCGCTGGACCACGCAGCGAGACATGCCCTGGTCGCCGCCTGCTCGGCCGACGCCCAGAGATAGCCTCGGCCTCGCGATGGCACCCGACTCCCCCGGCCCCGACGAGGCGCGAAGCACGGTCCTGCTCACCTTCACCGGCAAGGACCGTCCCGGCGTCACCTCGACGGTGTTCGCGACGCTGGCGACCTTCGGGGTCGACGTGCTCGACATCGAGCAGATCCTCCTCCGCCGGCGCCTGCTGCTCGGCGTCCTCGTCACCGCGCCGCGCGACCACAAGGCACTCGTCCGGGCGGCGGAGGCAGTGGCCGAGGAGTTGGGTATGCAGGTCGAGGTCGACCACGGCACCGGGGACAACCAGTCCCGTCGTGAAGGCCGCAGCCACGTCACGGTGCTCGGCATGCCGCTGCGCCCGCGGGCGTTCGCCGCCATCGCCGGACGCATCGCCGACACCGGCGCCAACATCGACCGCATCGAGCGGATGGCGCGCTACCCGGTCACCGCGATCGACCTGCACGTCTCGGGCACCGACCCCGACAAGCTGCGGGAGGTGCTCGCCCGGGAGGCAGCCGCCCAGCAGGTCGACGTCGCAGTGCAGCCCGCAGGCCTGCTGCGGCGCGGCATGCGGCTCATCGTGATGGACGTCGACTCCACCCTGGTGCAGGGCGAGGTCATCGAGATGCTCGCCGAGGAGGCAGGCTGCCTGGCCGAGGTGGCCCGGGTGACCGAGGCCGCGATGCGGGGTGAGCTGGACTTCGAGGAGTCGCTGCACGAGCGGGTGCGCCACCTCGCCGGGCTGGAGGCCAGCGCCTTCGACGCCGTCTACGAGCGGCTCCGCCTCTCCCCGGGCGCGCGGACCATGGTCCGCACCCTCAAGCGCCTGGGCTACCGCTTCGCCATCGTCTCCGGCGGCTTCACCCAGGTGACCGACAAGATCGCCGCCGACCTCGGCATCGACTTCGCCGCCGCCAACGAGCTCGAGGTCGCCGACGGCCGGCTCACAGGGAGGATCGTCGGCCCGGTCGTGGACCGGGCCGGCAAGGCAGCCGCCCTACGACGCTTCGCCGAGGAGGCGGGGGTGCCCGTCGCGGCCACCATCGCCGTGGGCGATGGCGCGAACGACCTCGACATGCTCTCGGCCGCAGGCCTCGGGATCGCGTTCAATGCCAAGCCGGTCGTGCAGCAGGCGGCCGACACGACGGTCAACGTGCCCTACCTCGACACCATCGTCTACCTCCTCGGGATCACCCGGGAGGAGGTCGAGGCCGCGGACGCCGCGGCCGGCATCACCACCCCCGCACCGCCGTTGGGCTGAGGGCGCGACCGGGCCGGTCAGCTCTCGCGCACGGTGTGCAGGGCGCGCAGCGTGGCCCCGCCGTACTCGAGCTCGGACCAGGGGCTGTGCACCTCGAGGACGGCCGCGGTGCAGGTCGGGTAGCCCTCCGTGACCCGGGCGAGGACCGCGGCGTCGCCGGCCCCGTCGTCGAGCAGCATCGCCAGCGAGGCGATGGTCGGGTTGTGCCCGAGCAGCAGGACCGTGCCCGGGTCGCCCTGCGTGCACCGGAGCGTCTCGAGGGCCACGTCGGTGCTGCCCTGGTGGACCGCGCCGTCGACGATCGGCGCCAGTGTGCTCCCGGCGGCGTCGGCCACGCAGGCCCACGTCTCCTGGGTCCGCGCCGCCGAGGACACGATCGTGAGGTCCGGCAGCAGGTCCTGCTCCTGGAGCCACCGTCCCGCCGCCGCTGCGTCGCGGCGTCCGCGGGCCGTGAGCGCGCGCATGTCGTCGCTGGCTGCGAACTGCTCGGCCTGGGCGTGCCGCAGGAGCACGAGACGACGCGAGGTCATGGCGTCAGAATCCCACATGCACCCAAGCCCAGTGGTCGATCAGGTCCCCATCGCGTGGTAGCCGCCGTCCACGTGGACGATCTCTCCGGTGGTGGCCGGGAAGAAGTCCGAGAGCAGGGCGACGACGGCTCGCGCGGTCGGCTCCCGGTCGCCCTCGTCCCACCCGAGGGGTGCGCGCTCGGACCAGCCGGCCTCGAGGTCCTCGAACCCGGGGATGGCCTTGGCCGCCAGCGTCTTGAGCGGGCCGGCGGCAACCAGGTTCACCCGGATCCCCTCCGGGCCCAGGTCGCGGGCGAGGTAGCGGGAGCAGGACTCGAGGCCGGCCTTGGCGACCCCCATCCAGTCGTACGCCGGCCAGGCCTTGCTCGCGTCAAACGTCAGCCCGACGACCGATCCGCCTCTCCCCATCAGCGGGAGGCAGGCCTCGGTGAGGGAAGCCAGGCTGTAGGCCGAGACCTGCAGGGCCTGGGCCACGTCGGGCCAGGGGCCGCCGAGGAAGCGCCCGCCCAGGAGTGTCTCGGGGTTCCCGTAGGCGATCGAGTGGACGAGGCCGTCGAGGTGGTCGGTGTGCTCCCGCAGCGCGTCGGGGAGCGCCGCGAGGTGGTCCTCGTCGGTGACGTCGAGCTCGAGCACGGGTGCCGGCTCCGGCAGCCGCTTCACGATCCGCCGGGTGATGCCGAGCGCTCGGCCGAAGTTCGAGACCACCACCTGGGCGCCCTGCTCCTGCGCGACCTTCGCCACCGCGAAGCCGATGGAGCTGTCCATCGTGACGCCGGCGACCAGGATCGTCCTGCCATCGAGAATGCCCATGTCTCTCCTTGCGGTGCGGTGCTGTGGGTGGTGTCGCTTCGGTGTCAGTGGCCCATTCCGAGGCCACCGTCGACCGGGATGACCGCCCCGGTCACGTACGCCGCGTCGGGCGAGGCCAGCCAGGTGACCGCTCCGGCCACCTCACGGGGGTCGGCGTACCGACGCAGCGGGATCGTGGCGAGGTACTCGGCCCGCTTCGCCTCGGGCAGCTCGGCGGTCATGTCGGTCTCGACGAGCCCCGGCGCGACGACGTTCGTGGTGATGCCGCGGCTGCCGAGCTCGCGGGCGAGGGACCGGGCCATCCCGACCAGGCCGGCCTTGGAGGCGGCGTAGTTGACCTGCCCCGCGGACCCGAGGAGGCCGACCACGGAGGAGACGAGGACGATCCGGCCGCGGCGCAGCCGCAGCATGCCCTTCGAGGCGCGCCGGGCCACGCGGAAGGCCCCGGTGAGGTTGGTGGCGATGACGTCGTCCCAGTCCGCGTCGCTCATCCGCAGGACGAGCGTGTCGCGGGTGATGCCGGCGTTGGCGACGAGGACCTCGACGGGGCCGTGGGCGGCCTCGATCTCCGCGAAGGCGGCGTCGACCTGCTCCTGGTTGGTGACGTCGCAGCGCACCCCGAGCATCCCAGGCGGGGGCTCCCCCGAGCGGTAGGTGACGGCGACCTGGTCGCCGAGGGCCACGAACGCCTCGGCGATGCTCCGACCGATACCGCGGTTCCCGCCCGTCACGAGGACGGAACGGGCCGCGGGGGCCGGGGTGCCGGAGGCGTCCTCACGGGTGCCGGGAGCGCTCGTAGTGGTCACGTCCCGAGACGCTAGTGGCTACCCGTGGGTACCCCGAATCGTCAGTCGTCCTCGAGGCGGAAGCCGACCTTGAGCCCGACCTGGAAGTGCTCGACGGCGCCGTCCTTGACATGGCCGCGGACCTGGGTCACCTCGAACCAGTCGAGGTGGCGCAGCGTGCGCGCGGCCCGCTCGACGCCGTTGCGGATGGCCTGGTCGATGCCGTCGGGGGACGTGCCGACGATCTCGCTGACGCGGTAGGTGCGGTCGCTCACGGTGGGTCTCCTGGGGGTGTCGAGGATGGGGTGCAGGCCCGAGTCTGCCAGCCCCCGGCGTTGGTACGCCGACGTAGGCTCGGCTTGTGGCAGGCAGCAGCACCGAGCGGGCATGGAACCGCCGAGAGCACGCCGTGGAGATCACCTCCGCGCCGCAGACGCGCGCCGCCGAGCAGGCCGGTCGGCAACGCCGCTACCTGATCTCGATGACGCTGCGCACGCTCTGCTTCGTCGGTGCGGTGGCGGTCGGCCCAGGCGTGCTGCGCTGGGTCCTCGTAGCCGGGGCCGCGTTCCTGCCCTACATCGCGGTGGTCCTGGCCAATGCCCAGGCGACCCTCGCTCCGGGGCGCCCTGACGCGCCCGGGCCTGACCTGAGCACCGACGCACTTCCCCCCGGGCGTTCCTGACCCGTGCGCGGGCCGGTCGGCCCGCGGCCCTAGGGTGGCTGGATGGGTGAGACCGAGACCAGCAGCGAGACCCCCGAGGCCGCGGCCGACTGCTCTGCCAAGGGCTGTCGCGCCGCTGCGACGTGGGCGCTGCGCTGGAACAACCCTCGGCTGCACACCCCCGACCGGCGCAAGGTCTGGTTGGCGTGCGACGAGCACCGCACCTCCCTGGGCGACCACCTCGCCGCCCGCGGTTTCCTGCGTGAGACCGTGCCGTTCGACCCTGCCGACCCGGACCCGGACCTCGCGGTCTGACGGCCCCCGACCGGGCGGAGCGCTCGCTCAGCCTCCGATGGCCGACATCGGGCGCGCGGGCTGGAGGAACGTCGGGTCGTCGATCCCGTGACCGGGACGCTTGACCCACATCGCGGCACGCCAGCGCTCGGCGATCTCCGCGTCCGACGCGCCGCCACGCAGCGACGCGCGCAGGTCGGACTCCTCGCGGGCGAACAGGCAGTTGCGCACCTGGCCGTCGGCAGTGAGGCGGACACGGTCGCAGTCGCCGCAGAACGGCCGGGTGACCGACCCGATCACTCCCACCGTGGCGGGGCCCCCGTCCACGACGAAGAGCTCGGCGGGGGCGCTCCCCCGCGGTTCCACGGCGGGCGTGAGCGTGTACGCCGACTCCAGCTGGGCGAGGATCTCCTCGGCGGTGACCATCTCGCCGCGGTGCCAGTCGTGCTGGGCATCCAGCGGCATCTGCTCGATGAACCGGAGCGCGTAGTCGCGCTCGAGACACCAGGCGAGGAGCTCGGCCGCCTGGTCGTCGTTGACGCCACGCAGGAGCACGGCGTTGACCTTCACCGGGCGGAGACCGGCCTCCTGGGCCGCCGCCATGCCGGCCACTACGTCCTCGAACCGGCCACGACGGGTGATCGTGGCGAAGGTGTCGGGGCGCGCGGTGTCGAGACTGACGTTGACGCGGTCCAGCCCGGCGGCGGCCAGCGCGTCGGCGGTCCGCTCGAGGCCGAGCGCATTCGTGGTCAGGGACACCTCGGGCGACGGGCGCAGTGCCTTCGTCGCCGCGACGATCCCCGGGAGTCCGCGGCGCAACAGCGGCTCGCCCCCGGTGAACCGCACCTCGCGGATGCCGAGGTCCTCGACGCCGATGCGGATCAGACGCACCACCTCGTCGTCGGTGAGGACCTCCTCGCCAGGAAGCCAGTCCAGGCCCTCCGCGGGCATGCAGTAGGAGCAGCGCAGGTTGCAGCGGTCGGTCAGCGAGACCCGCAGGTCGGTCGCCACCCGGCCGTGGGTGTCGACGAGCGCGCCAGCCGCGGTCGGAGCGCTTCTCTCCTCGGGGTGTGGGGCGGGCAGGCCGGCCTGCGAAGGGGACATGCGGCCAGGATAGGAGCGCTGTCCACACGTAGGCTGGCGGCGTGGGTTTCCTGCTGAGTCGTCGCTGGGTGCTCTTCGCTCTCACCGTCGGGTTGTTGGTCTGGCTGGCCGTCGAGCTCGGTCAGTGGCAGTTCGACCGGCAGACCGACCGCGAGGACCGGAACGCGATCACCGAGGTCAACCTGTCCGCCGACCCCGCTCCGGTCGCAGAGGTGCTCACGCCCGGGCGCGAGGTGGACCCGCAGGACGAGTGGCGCCGGGTCGAGGCCACCGGCACCTATGCCGAGGACGACACGATCGTCATCCGCTACCGGACCCGGGGCGGTGCGTCCGGCATCGACGTGGTCACGCCGCTGGTGACCGAGGACGGCCCCGCGCTGCTCGTGGACCGCGGCTGGCTCGCGACCGACAACCGTGGGATCGACAGTCTCGACCTGCCGGACGCCCCGTCGGGCGAGGTGACCGTCCTCGGGTGGGTGCGCGCGGACGCCACCGGGTCCTCCACGCAGGTCGAGAACTCCTCGGCCCGGGCGATCTCGAGCGAGGCGATCGGCCCGACGCTCGACTACCCCGTGTATGGCGGGTTCGTCGACCTGGTCTCGGAGTCCCCGGAGGCCACCGAGCCCCTGTCGCTGGCCGAGCCACCGGACCTCGGGGAGGGCCCGCACTTCTTCTACGGCCTGCAGTGGTGGTTCTTCGCAGCTCTCGCGCTCTTCGGCTTCGGCTACCTCGCCTTCGACGAGCGGCGCGCGGCCAGGCGGGGCGAGGACCCGCGTCGTCGGCGCGGTGCGCGGGCTCAGAGAGCGCGCAGCATGCCCCCGTCGACCGGGAGCATGGCTCCGGTCACGAAGGACGCCGCCGGCGAGAGCAGGAAGGCCGCCGCACGCCCGAACTCCTCCGGCCGCCCGTAGCGACGCAACGGGATGCCCTGCTGCGCGGTGGCCCGCGCCGCCTCGGGGTCGCCGCCGCGGGCGTCGAGCTCGCGGACCCGTTCCGTGTCCACGCGGCCGGGCAGCAACCCGTTCACCCGGATGCCACGCGGACCGAGCTCGTCGGCGAGTGTCTTGGCCGCCATCGCGAGCCCGGGACGCAGACCGTTCGAGATCGCGAGGTCGGCCACCGGCTGGCGCACCGACGTCGAGAGCACCAGGGCGAGCGCACCGTCCTCCTCCAGCTCGCGGCCGATGTCGCGGGCCAGCCGCAGCCCTCCGAGGAAGACCGAGGCGAAGGCGTCCTGCCACTGCTCGTCGGTGGCCTCGAGGATGGAGCCTGCGGGCGGTCCGCCCACGGACACCAAGGCGCCGTCGAGCCGACCGAAACGCTCACGGGCCTCACCCACGAGGCGTGCCGGCGTACCGGGGTCGGCGTTGTCGGCGACCACCGTCGCGACGCCGTCGACCACGCCGTAGACCTCGGCGAGTTGGTGGGCGGCATCGTCGAGGTGTCCCGGGTCGCGCCCGGTCAGCACCACCTGCGCCCCCTCGGCGACGAGCACCCTGGCCGTGGCCAGGCCGAGCCCGCGGCTGCCTCCGGTGACGATGTACGTGCGGCCGTCCAGTCCCAGGTCCATGGTTCCATCCTGGCACCGCTCCCCGCCCTCCATCAGGGAGAGCGGCGCCTCAGCCCACCGGGGTCTCGTCGTCGACGAACTGGGTGCGGTGCAACTCGGCGTAGAGACCGCCCTCGGCGAGCAGCTGCGCGTGGGTGCCCCGCTGGACGATGCGGCCGCGGTCGACGACCAGGATGAGGTCGGCGTGTCGGACGGTGGAGAGCCGGTGCGCGATGACCAGGCTGGTGCGGCCGGCGAGCGCGGTGTCGAGCGCCTTCTGCACGGCCTTCTCCGACTCCGAGTCCAGGTGGGCGGTGGCCTCGTCCAGGACGACGACCGGGGGCGCCTTGAGCAGCAGCCGGGCGATGGCCAGCCGCTGTCGCTCACCACCGGAGAGCCGGTAGCCACGGTCCCCGACGACGGTCCCGAGACCGTCCGGGAGCCGCCGGACCAGGTCGCCTACCTGGGCCGCGTCGAGGGCGGCCCACATCTGCTCGTCGGTCGCGTCGGGTCGGGCGTAGTCGAGATTCGCGCGGATGCTGTCGTGGAACATGTGGGCGTCCTGGGTGACGTACCCGACGGTGTCCTCGAGGGACTGCAGCGACACGTCCCGTACGTCGTGGCCCCCGACGCGCACGGCCCCGTCGAGCACGTCGTACAGGCGGGCGACCAGGTGGGTGATCGTGGTCTTGCCGGCACCCGAGGGGCCGACCAGGGCGACCATCTGGCCGGGCTCGGCGGTGAAGGTGACCTCGTCGAGGACGCGCTCGTTGTCCCTCGAGATGCCCCGGGCGACGGTCTCGAGGCTGGCGAGCGACACCTCGTCGGCGCGGGGATAGCCGAAGCCGACATGGTCGAACTCCAGTCGCGCGGACCCCGGCGGCAGGTCGGGTGCCCCCGGCTTCTCCTCCACCTGCGAGCGGAGATCGAGGACCTCGAAGACGCGGTCGAAGCTGACCAGCGCGGTCATCACGTCGATGCGGACGTTGGCGAGCCCCTGCATCGGCCCGAGCAGGCGCAGCAGCAGCGTCGCGAGAGCCAGCAGGGTGCCGAGGGTGAGCCCGTCGTCGATGACGAGGTGGCCCCCCACGCCGTACACGAGGGCGGTGGCCAGGGCGGGCACGAGCATCAGGGTGGCGGTGAAGATCCTGGTGACCAGCGCGATCCGGATGCCGAGGTCGCGGACCCGTGCGGCCTTCGTCCCGAAGTGCGCGTCCTCCTCGTCGCGGCGGCCGAAGAGCTTGAGCAGGAGCGCGCCCCCCACGTTGAAGCGCTCGGTCATCGTGTTCCCGAGGTCGGCGTTGCCGTCCATCTGGTTGCGCGTCAGACCGGCGAGGGTATTGCCCACCCACCGGGAGGCGATGAAGAGCACCGGGAACAGGGTCAGGCACAGCAGGGTGACCTGCCAGCTCAGCGCGAGCATGGTGATCCCCACGACGACCACGCTGATCGTGTTCGCGACGGTGCCGGACAGCGTCGAGGTGAACGCGCGCTGGGCTCCGATCACGTCGTTGTTCAGCCGGGAGACCAGCGCCCCGGTCTGGGTCCTGGTGAAGAAGGCCAGCGACATCCGCTGGACGTGCCCGAACACCTGGGTGCGCAGGGCGTAGATGAGGTTCTCGCCGATGCGCGAGGAGAGCCAGCCGACGAGCACGGCGATGCCGGCGCTCAGGATCGCCACGCCGGCGATGCCGAGCGCGAGCCGGGTCACCAGCGCGCCGTCCCCGGGCACGATGCCGTCATCGACGATCCGCTTGATGAGCAGCGGGGTGACGACGACGAGGGAGGCGTCGACCACCACCACGGTGAGGAACGCCGCGATCAGTCGCTTCTGCGCGCTGGCGTAGCCGAGCACCCGCCGGATCGTGCTGCGGTCGATCTTCGCGTCGACCACGCTCCGGTCGGTCCGCAGGTGGCGGAACGCCGGGCCCATGCCGGTCATGCCGGACATCGGCGTACCCCTCTCGTTCGGGCCGCGGCGCGGCGTCGGTGGCGGGCTCCCGGCTCAGCCGAGCAGTGCCGCCATCGCCCGCATCCGCCCGACCTGGGCGGTGCGCTCGGCCAGCGACTGCTCCGCGAGCGAGCGGTGCGGTGCCTGCTGCAAGAGTGCCTTGGTGTCCCTGACGGCGTCACCGACGGTGGCCGTGAGCCCCTCCGTCAGCTCCGCGACCGTACCCTCGAGCTCGGCGTGCGCGACCACTCGGTTCGCGAGCCCCAGCCGCTCCGCCTCCTGGGCGTCGACGAAGCGGGCCGTGGCACAGATCTCCAGTGCTCGTGCGTACCCAACGTGCTCGACCAGCGGCTTTGTTCCCGTCAGGTCCGGGACCAGCCCGAGCGCCGGCTCCTTCATGCTCAGCAGCGCGTCGTCGGCCAGGATCCGGAGGTCGCAGGAGAGGGCGAGCTGGAAACCCGCTCCGATCGCGTGCCCCTGGACCACCGCCACCGAGACGAAGCGCGGGTCACGCAACCAGGTGAAGCCCTCCTGGTAGACCCCGATGGTGTCGACGATCTCCTGGTCGCTCCGACCGAGGAGCTCCAGCAGCGAGGTCTCCCCCGGCACCCCCTCCGGGGACAGCATCCGTCGGTCCAGCCCGGCGGAGAAGGACGCGCCGGCTCCCCGGAGGACGACGACACGCACGGTGTCGGGCAGCGCGTCGCCGACGGCTGCCAGGGCGGCCCAGGTCGCGGGGGTCTGGGCGTTGCGCGCCTCAGGACGGTCGAGGGTCACCGTGGCGACCGCGCCGTTCAGCGCGACCCGCACGGAGCCCGCCTCGAGGACGGACGGAGAGACGTCGATCGTGGTCATGCCGGTGAGCCTACCGGCCGGTAACCGCGGGTGTGGGTCGGTCACGCCGTGGGGCGGCGGACTCGGGACGGGTCGCGGCCTCGAGCGCCGCCCGCGCTCCCTCGAGGTAGCGCGTCACGACCGCGCGTTCCTCGTCGGTGTACGAAGCGTCGTTGCGCGCTAGGGCGACGAAGACAGGCATCAGGTGGGTGAGCACCTCCTCGCGACCGGCGTCGGTGAGGTGCACGTCACGGCGTCGGCCATCGACGGCGTGCGGTCGACGCTCGGCGTGCCCGTGCGCGACCATCCGGTCGACGATGCCGGTGGCGGCCGGGGTGCTGAGCTCGAGCCGTCGGGCGAGGTCGCCGGGGCCCAAGGGGCCCTCCGAGAGGTGGTCGAGCGTCATCATCTCGGACTCGCTGAGGCCTGCCCGTCGGGCGATGCTCCGCCGCATCGCGGCGTTGGCCGTCAACAGCCCGCGCAGCGCGTGGAGGGTGGGGGTTCCCACCAGTGACCGGGCGCGACGGGAGACCGGTCCGGCCGGTGGTCGGGGTACGTCGTCGGGCACAGGCGCTCCGGAGGGTAGTTCAGATGGTGAGTTATCTTGTTCAGCGATCTAACTATCGTAGGCCCGTCGGAGAGGTCCCCGCATGCCCCGCTCGTCTGCTCCCGGTGTCGTCGCTCGATTCCTCACCGCGCGGCGGACGGCCTGGGTGCTCCTTGTGGTCCCCGTGCTCCTCGCGGGTGCGCTCATGGGGCTCGGCGAGTCCGACCGGGACCGTCGGGTCACCGACTCCCTGCCGGTGGGCTTCGACAGCACCCTCGCCGCCGAGCTCAGTGACCAGCTCCCCGAGGACGCACCGGTCGCAGTCATCCTCTGGACCGCCGATGAGGACGCGCTGAACGAGCAGCAGGTGGCGACGATCGGCGAGACCGCCGGCGGGGTGCTGGCCGACCTGGGCGGGTCGAGGCCGGGACAGGGCGACGACGCGGCGGGGCGGCCGGACGAGGCCGACGCCCGCGGGAGTGACGGACCGCTGACCCTCTCCACGGACGGTACGGCGGCCATCGCCGTCGTTCCCGTGGAGGCGAGCAACGCGACCGACACCGCCGGTGCGGTCACCGACCTCCGTGAGCGGCTCGCCGCGGAGGCGCCTGCCGGCGTCACCCCCGCGGTCACCGGCCCCGCGGGCATCGAGGCCGACCTCGCCGGGGTCTTCGACGGGGCGAACACCCGCCTGCTGCTGACGACCGCCGGTGTCGTCGCCTTCCTCCTGATCATCACGTACCGAAGCCCCGTGCTGTGGCTGGTGCCGCTCTCCGTCGTCGGCATCGCCGACCGGACGGCCGCGATCGCCGCGACGCACGTGGTCACCGCCGTCGACGGCCTCGGCGGGTACCGGGTCGCCTTCGACGAGTCGACGGTGGGCATCTTGTCGGTGCTCGTGTTCGGCGCCGGCACCAACTACGCCCTGCTGCTGATCTCCCGCTACCGCGACGAGCTGCGTCGGCACGCCTCGGTCCGCGAGGCGATGAGGGTGGCGTGGCGCCGCACGCTCGAACCCGTCCTCGCCAGCGCCATCACGGTCGTCGTCGGCGTCCTGGTCCTCACCGTCGCCCAGACGCCGACCACGCGCGGCCTGGGGATCGCCTGCGCGGTCGGCATCACGGTCGCGGCCGGAGCGGTGCTCCTTGTCCTGCCGGCGGCCCTGGTGAGCGTCGGCCGCTGGGTCTTCTGGCCCAAGGTGCCCCGTGAGGGGCAGACGCTGCTCGCCGATGCCGGCTCGGGGTGGCGACGCATCGGCGACGCCGTCGCCGCGCGTCCGGCGGCCACGGTGCTCGGGACCCTCGTGGTGCTCGGCGCGCTCGCCAGCGGGCTGCTCGCGGTGCAGACCGGGCTCGACCAAGATGAGCAGTTCCTCGAGGAGCCGCAGGCGATCACCGCCGCGGTCCGCCTGGCCGAGTCCTTTCCCGCGGGCAGCTCCGACCCGCTGCAGGTCCTCACGCGAGCTCCGGTCGACGAGGTGTCCGCGGTGGTGACCGGGGTCCGTGGCGTTGCCTCGGTGCTCCCCTCCGCCTCGGACGGGAGCATCAGCAGGCTCGACGCGGTCCTCGACGCCGCGCCGTCGAGCGACGAGGCCGAGGAGACCGTCGAACTGGTGCGCGCGGCCGTGGCCGACTTCCCCGACACCCACGTCGGCGGCAGCGAGGCCGAGGCGCTCGACGAGCGCGCGGCCGCCGGGGAGGACCGGTGGGTGGTGCAGCCGCTCATCCTCGGCCTCGTCTTCCTGGCGCTGGTTCTGCTGCTGCGATCCCTCGTGGCGCCGGTGCTGCTCGCGCTCGCGGTGGTGGCGTCGTACGGCGCAGCCATGGGGGTGTCGTGGTGGTTCTTCACCGGGGTCCTGGGATTCACCGCGCTCGACGTGAGCACTCCCCTGTTCGCGTTCCTATTCCTCGTCGCCCTCGGGGTCGACTACAGCATCTTCCTCGTCACCCGTGCCCGCGAGGAGGCCGTCGTGCACGGCACCCGGGAGGGGATGCTGCGTGCACTCGCGGCGACCGGCGGCGTCATTACCAGCGCCGGCATCCTGCTCGCGGCGGTCTTCGCCGTGCTCGGTGTCCTGCCGCTGGTGGTGCTCGCCCAGATCGGCACGATCATCTGTATCGGGGTCCTGCTCGACACCCTCGTCGTACGGACGCTGCTCGTGCCGGCACTCGCCCAGCTGCTCGGCGAGCGCTTCTGGTGGCCACGCCAGGTGCACCGCCAGCGCACCGACGCCTGAACGGGACGGGACCGACGCCGGCGCGAGGCCGCGGGCCCCGTGGGTCAGGCCAGGCTGACGAGGTCGCCGTACTCCTCGTTCCAGAGGTCCTCGACTCCGTCAGGGAGGATCAGGACCCGGTCGGGCTCAAGGGCTCGCACGGCCCCCTCGTCGTGGGTGACCAGCACGATGGCTCCCTCGTAGGTCCGGATGGCGGCGAGCACCTCCTCACGACTGGCCGGGTCGAGGTTGTTCGTCGGCTCGTCGAGCAGCAGCACGTTCGCGCTCGAGACGACGAGGCTGGCCAGCGCCAGCCGGGTCTTCTCGCCGCCGGAGAGCACCCCGGCGGGCTTGTGCGCGTCGTCGCCGCTGAAGAGGAACGACCCGAGCACGCTGCGGGCCTCGGTGTCGGTGAGCTGCGGCGCGGCGCTCTGCATGTTCTCCAGCACCGTGCGCTCGGTGTCGAGGGTCTCGTGCTCCTGGGCGTAGTAGCCCACCTTCAGACCGTGGCCGGGGACCACCTCGCCGGTGTCGGGTGCGTCTGTGCCGGCGAGGATCCGCAGCATGGTCGTCTTGCCGGCCCCGTTGAGCCCGAGGATGACCACGCGCGAGCCCTTGTCGATCGCGAGGTCGACGCCGGTGAACACCTCGAGCGAGCCGTACGCCTTCGACAGGTCCTGGGCGGTGAGCGGCGTCTTTCCGCAGGGCGCTGGCGCCGGGAAGGCGATGCGCGCGACCTTGTCCTGCTGCCGCTCGTCCTCGAGCCCGGCCATCATCTTCTCGGCGCGCTTGAGCATCGACTGGGCGGCCTGCGCCTTGGTCGCCTTGGCACGCATCTTGTTGGCCTGGTCGGTGAGCGTCTTCGCCTTGTTCTCGGCGTTCATCCGCTCCCGCCGACGGCGCTTCTCGTCGGTCTCCCGCTGGGTGAGGTACTGCCGCCAGCCCATGTTGTAGACGTCGATGACCGCGCGGTTCGCATCGAGCTGCAGCACCTTGGTCACGCACGCCTCAAGAAGCTCGGTGTCGTGGCTGATGACGATGAGCCCGCCCTTGTGGGACTTGAGGAAGCCGCGCAGCCAGCTGATCGAGTCGGCGTCGAGGTGGTTGGTCGGCTCGTCGAGGATGAGCGTCTCGGCACCGGAGAAGAGGATGCGGGCCAGCTCCACCCGGCGCCGCTGGCCGCCTGAGAGCGTCTTGAGCGGCTGGCCGAGGAGGCGCTCCTCGATGCCGAGCGAGGAGGCGATCACCGCGGCCTCGGACTCCGCGGAGTAGCCGCCGCCGGCATGCATCTCGGTGTCGGCGCGGCTGTAGCGGCGCATCGCCCGTTCCTGGACGTCAGGGTCGTCGCTGCCCATCTCCACCTCGGCCGCGCGGAGCCGCCGGACGACGTCGTCGAGGCCGCGTGCGGAGAGGATCCGGTCGCGGGCCAGCTGCTCGGGATCGCCCGACCTGGGGTCCTGCGGGAGGTAGCCCACCTCGCCGACGACGTCGATGCGGCCAGCCGCCGGCAACGCCTCCCCCGCCAGCACCTTCGTCAACGTCGTCTTGCCGGCTCCGTTGCGACCGACCAGGCCGACCTTGTCGCCAGCCGCCACCCGGAAGGACACGTCCTCCATGAGCAGGCGCGCGCCGGCGCGGATCTCGAGATGGTGGGCGGTGATCACGACGACATCCTGGGTACAGCGGGGTGGGAGCGGACCGGGACGGGCGCTGCGCCGTCGTCCCCGGTCGACGCGGACCCACCTAATCTAGCGATCCGCGGCGGGCATCCCGACCACGGGGCGCTCCGCGCGTGACCCACGCCACGCGGCCCCGCGCCGCTGCCTGCTTGCTCAGCGGGCGTCGGCCCGGGCCCGCACCCCGTCGAGCACCAGGTCGAGCCCGAGTCCGTAGGAGTCCGCAGCGGAGGCCACCATCGTCGCAACCGGCGTGTCGATCGCACCGGCGCTGTTGGCCTGCAGGTGCGTCTGCTCGTCGGTGGTGTGGCCGAAGGTGAAGTGCAGGAGGGTCAGGGCCGCCGCCTCGGCGACCTGCCGCGGAAGGGCTGCCCCGTGCGGCGCGGCGTTGCCCAGCACCGCGACCAGCCCGTCGTACGGCGCCCGGGCGCCGAGCCCGAATGACCAGGTGGTCGCCACGACCTCCGCCCCGTCGCGGTGGGCGAGCACCGCGTCGCGCAGGCCCCGGCACCAGGCGCGGACCTGCTCCTCCCACGGGTCGTCGGCCGTCCGGGCGGGGAGCGTGTGCAGCGGCGCGAGGACCTCCTCCGCGACCGCGGCGAGCAGCGCCTGCTTGCTCGCGAAGTGCCAGTAGAGCGCGCTGGGCCGCACGTCGAGGTCGCTCGCGAGGCGTCGCATGGTCAACGACTCGAGCCCGTAGCGGTCCAGGACCGCCAGCGCGTGCCGGACGACGTCGTCACGGTGGTGGCTCACCGGGTGCTCCCTTCGTCAGCGCGTCACGGCCCTGTCCCGCGATGCGGACCAGGGGTCCGGCGTACCTTAACCTGAACGTCGTTCACCTGAACACTGTTCATCTCTCGTCCCCAGGAGTCCCGATGCGCCCCGACCGCCGCCGTTCCCGCTCCCGCGACCTGGCCCTCATCGCCACCTTCGCGGGCCTGATGGCCGCTCTCGGCCTGGTGCCTGCGCTCGCACCCTTCGGCGGCGCCGTGCCGATCACCGCGCAGTCGATGGGCGCCATGCTCGCCGGTGCGGTGCTCGGGCCCAGGCTGGGAGCCGCGTCGATCACCCTGTTCCTCGGCCTGGTCGCGCTCGGTCTCCCGCTGCTCGCCGGGGGTCGCGGTGGCCTGGGGGTCTTCGCGGGCCCAAGCGTGGGATACCTCGTGGGCTGGGTAGTCGGCGCCTTCGTGGTGGGCCTGCTCACCTGGGCGACCTGTCGCGGGCGGTACCGCCTCGCGCCCGGGCTGCTCGCGAACCTCGTCGGGGGGATCGTGGTGCTCTACCTGATCGGGATCCCGGGCGTCGCCTGGAGGGCGGACCTGAGCCTCACCGCCGCCGCCACCGGTGCGCTCACCTTCATCCCCGGCGACGTCGTGAAGGCCGTGCTCGCCGCCCTGATCGCTCGCGGCGTCCACGCCGCGTACCCCGGGCTCCTCCCCCGCGCGCGGGAGACCCGGGTCAAGGAGCAGACCCCTGCCTGAGCAGGCGGCTGCCGAGCCTGTCGACCCCGCTGCGGTCGAGGACCCGGTCGCCGCGGTCCTCGACGCCCACCAGCACGGCAGGACGCTCCTGCTCCGCACCGCGGGCACCACGGGTAGCGGATCGCGCTCCGTGCGCCGCACGACGGCGTCGTGGTGGCACTCCTTCCCGGCGTACGGCGACCTGGCCGGCCTCGGCCCCGCCTCCGTGCTGCACGTGCCCGGTCCGCTCACGGCCACGATGAACCTCTTCGCAGCGGTGCACGCGGCGGCGTCCGGGATCCCGACCTGTGCGGACCCCGCCGACGCGACCCATGTCGTGCTCACGCCCGCGCGGCTCGACCAAGCGCTGTCCGACACCAGCATGCGGGCCGGCCAGGCCGTCGTGGTCGCCGGTGACCGCCTCCCGGTGCCACTCGCCGAGCGGGCACGGGCAGCCGGGCTGGTGGTGCACCACTACTACGGCGCCGCCGAGCTGTCCTTCGTCGCGTGGGGCCCCGACGGCGACCAGCTGCGCGCGTTCCCCGAGGTCGAGGTGCGGTCGGCCGAGGGCGTCCTGGAGGTGCGCTCGCCGTACGTCGCGCTGTCGGCAGCCGTCGACGAGGCGGGATGGGCCGGTGTCGGTGACCGCGGGGACGTCCTCCGGGACGGCACCCTCCGGGTGCACGGACGACCCGACGCGGTGACGACCGGCGGGACCACGGTGGTGCTGGCCGACGTTGAGGAGGCACTGGCCGACGTCGGGGCCGTGGTGGTGGGGGTCCCGCACCCGCGTCTGGGCGCAGTGCTGGCCGCCGTCGTCGCCGCGCCGCCGGACACCGCCGCCCTGCGCGCACGGGCACGCGACCGGCTGCCGTCCAGCCACCGCCCGCGCTACTGGCTGCACCGTGCGACGTTGCCGCTCACCGGGGCCGGGAAGCTCGACAGGGCCGCGCTCGCCGACTGGGTCACGACTACCGTGGGCCGGTCATGACCACATCCGACGCCCCCGTGATCGTCGCCGCTCTCCGGTCCCCGCTCGGCACCGCGGGTCGGTCCCTGCGCGATGTCAGCGCGGCCGACCTCGCCGCACCGGTCCTCGCCGAGGTCCGCGCACGCGTGGACTCCCCCGAGGTCGACGAGGTGGTCCTCGGCAACTGCACCGGGCCCGGTGGCGGCGTCGCGCGCGTCGCGGCGCTCGCGGCCGGCCTCGGTCACGGCGTGCCGGGGCTGACCGTGGACCGGCAGTGCGGGAGCGGCCTCGCGGCGGTGGACGTGGGCGCCGCGCTCGTACGGGCGGGAGCCGACCTGGTGCTGGCGGGTGGGGTCGAGTCGGCGTCCACGGCGCCGTGGCGCTCCTGGCCACCCACCGAGGGCAGCGTGCCCCGCCGCTACACGCGGGCGCCGTTCGCGCCGCACCCCGACGACGACCCGGACATGGGGCTGGCGGCAGACCTGCTCGCCGACGAGCACGGCGTGGACCGTGCTCGCCAGGATGCCTACGCCGCGCGCTCCCACCAGCGGGCCTGGACCCATCACAGTGCCGGTGGGTTCACCGGCGAGGTCGTCCCGGTCGGCGGTGTCGCCACCGACGAGCGGCTCCGCGACGGCATCACGCCCCAGCGGTTGGGACGCCTGCGACCGGCCTTCCGCGACGGCGGCACGGTCACTGCCGGCAACTCGTGCGGGGTCAACGACGGAGCCGCGGTCGCGGCCCTCGTCTCCCCCGCCGTCCACGCCCGCCTCGGCCTCCCCGGGCTGCGCGTGCTGGCTACGGCCACCTCCGGGGTGGACCCTCGACGCCCTGGGATCGGCATGGTGCCCGCCGTGCAGGAGGCGTCGGCCCGGGCCGGCGTACCCCTGTCGGCGATCGACGTGGTCGAGCTCAACGAGGCCTTCGCCGGTCAGGTCCTCGCCTGCTGTGATGCACTCGGTCTCGCCGAGGAGCGCGTCTGCCCGCAGGGTGGCGCACTCGCGCTCGGGCACCCCTGGGGAGCCAGCGGGGCGGTCCTCGTGGTCCGGCTCTTCAGCCAGCTGGTCGTCCAGGGGGCCGGCCGCTACGGGCTCGCCGGCATCGCGGTCGGCGGCGGCCAGGGCGTCGCCATGGTGGTGGAGACGTGCTGATCGAGGTCGACGACGTCACCCACGTGTACGACGACGGTGGCCGCGGGCGCACCGTTCTCGAGGACCTCACCCTCCGCGCCGACGAGCACCGGATCGGCGTGGTCGGGGCGAACGGCTCCGGGAAGTCGACCTTCGCGCGGTTGCTCAACGGGCTGGTGCTTCCCACGGCAGGCGCCGTGCGCGTCGACGGCCTGGACACCGCGGACGACGGCCGCGCGGTACGGCGGCGCGTGGGCTTCTGCTTCACCGATCCCGACGCTCAGATCGTGATGCCGACGGTCCGCGAGGACGTCGCCTTCGGCCTCCGGCGCCGGGGGTTGACCCGCGACGAGGTCGACGAGCGCGTCGACGCCATGCTCGAGGAGCACGGTCTCTCCGCCCACGCCGACCACCCCGCGCACCTGCTCTCCGGGGGCCAGAAGCAGCTGCTGGCGCTGGCCTCGGTCCTCGTCACGGGTCCTGACCTCCTGGTGATGGACGAGCCCACGACGCTGTTGGACCTGCGCAACGCGGCCCGGGTCGCGGAGACCGTCGCCCGGCTCCCCCTGCAGGTGGTGCTGGTGACCCACCACCTCGACCTGCTTGCGGGGTTCGACCGGGTGCTGGTCTTCGACGAGGGGCGGCTCGTCCACGACGGCGCGCCGGACGCGGCGGTCGGGCACTACCGCGCGCTGATGGCGGCCTTGCCGTGAGCGGGTCGACGCTCGGCCTCTACCGACCCGGGACGACCGTCCTCCACCGGCTGCCTGCCGGCGTCAAGCTCGGCGGCCTGCTGGCCGCCGGCGTCGGGTCCATCTGGACACGCGACCCCCTGACCACCTCTGCCCTGCTCGCCGTCGGGGTCACCGGGCTGGCCGTAGCCCGGGTGCCCGCCGGCGTGGTGCTCCGACAGCTGCGTCCGTTGCTGGTGCTGGCCGCCGTGCTCGCGATCTTCCACGTGGTCGTGTCCGGACCGGAGCGGGCCTACGTCGTCGTCGGCGTCCTGCTCGCGCTGGTTCTCCTGGCGACCGTGGTGACCCTGACGACTCGGACCACGGCGCTCGTCGACGTCGTCGTGCGCGTCGCCGGCCCGCTGCGCCATGTGGGTCTCGACGTCGAGCGTCTCGGCCTGCTGCTGGCCCTCGGGGTCCGGTCCGTCCCGGTGGTCATCGGCCTGGCCGAGGAGGTACGCGACGCCCAGCGTGCCCGCGGACTCGCGGCGAGCCCCACGGCTTTCGCCGTCCCGCTCGTGGTGCGCTCCCTGCGGCACGCGGACCGCGTCGGCGAGGCGCTGGCGGCCCGCGGCCTCGACGACTGAGGCTGCCGCCGGCAGACCGCCCTGAAGGGTTGATGGCTCCCTCGACGGGGCACAGGCCTCCTCATGCAGACCGACGCCGCAGCCGCGCCGCCCACCCCCACCCGCTGGACCGACGTGGGAGGGCTGCGGATCGCCTCGGACGAGCGCGTGCTGGAGCCGCGCCCGTGGACGGCCGCCCAGGGCGAGTGGGCCCGCGAGATCCTCACCACCGCGCCGCAGGGACCGGTGCTGGAGGTCTGCTCGGGTGCGGGCCACATCGGGCTCGTCGCGATCCGCGGTACCGATCGGTGGCTGGTCGCGGTCGACCTCAACCCGGCCGCGGCGGACTTCTTCGCGCGCAACGCCGCCGCGGCTGGGCTCGCCGCGCAGGTCGAGGCGCGCACCGGGCTGATGGACGACCCTGCGGTGGTGGCCGCCGGGGAGCGCTTCGCGGTCGTGGTGGCCGACCCGCCGTGGGTGACGCACGAGCGCGTCGGTGACTTCCCTGACGACCCCGTGGTCGCCATCGACGGGGGCGCCGACGGTCTCACGGTCGCCCGGACCTGCCTCCGCGTCGCTGACGCGCATCTCGCCGACGGCGGGACGCTGCTGCTCCAGCTGGGCGACGTCGGCCAGGCCGAGCGTCTCGCCGCCGAGCCGGCCGTGGTCGGGTCGCTGCGCCTCAGCGAGGTGCGGACGTACGAGCGCGGCGTCGTCGCGCGCTTCGACCCGCACCGCTGACGATCGGTCCGGGCCCGGGGCCGCCACCTGGGGAGCGCTCAGGGACGGACCTTCGGCGGGAGCAGCTTGTGGGTCCCGTCGCACCACGGCGCACTCTGGGACTTGCCGCACCGGCACACGGCAGTGACGGGCCTGGTGGTCTCGTGCCGCCGGCCGTCGGCGTCCTCGAGGACGTGGCGGCCCCGGAGCAGCATCGGTCCCTCCGGGCAGAGCACCACGTCAGGGGTGGCCACCGGTGCGTCGTGCGGGTCCGTGGTGCTCACGCCGTAGCCTCCCACTGGGCGAGCATCCGGGTCGCGACGGCGTCCTCCAGCACGAGGCAGGCCCGCACCCCGAGCAGGACGGACTCGCGCTGGGTCGGGTCGGCGTCGACCAACGCCCCGCAGATGATCCGGGCAGCGAGCTGTTCGTGGGCGGCGTCGGCCTCCACGTGCTCGGCGTAGTAGTGCACCACCTCCGGAGCCATGCCGAGCCGCTCGAGCCCCTGCGTCACCCTCCGCGAGGGCAGCGAGCTGGTCGCCTCGAAGGCGGCGAGGTGCCCGAGCGCGGCGCCACGCAGGCGCCGGTGCAGGCCGAAGAGCGACATCGCGTTGTTCTGCTCCAGGACCTCGACGACCGCCTCGTCGACGTAGGCGCCGTACTCCGCGCGCAGGCCGCAGCTGATCATCCCGCGTTCGAAGAGCCGGTGGTGGAGCTGCTCGACCCGACCGCAGCCGTACTCGTCGAACTGCAACTCGAGGAGTGCGGCCTTGGGCTCGGCCTCGAGCCGCGGGATCACCCAGGAGGTGGGATCGGCCTCCTTGAGGTGGTAGACCGAGCGTTGCCGGAGCAGTTCGAGGACCTGGTCCTCGCTCGCAGCCCGCTGGACGTGGTCCGCCAGGGAGGGGCCCTCGTGGGCCTCGGTCAAGGCGAAGATGGCGTCGCCGACCGGGCGCTGCGGGTCGTCGGGGTAGGTCTCCGCGTGGGCGGCGGCACGTGCGCCGAGGTCGGCCTCGAAGCCCACCTCCAGCGTCCGGCGGACGCGCAGCAGGTCGGGATCCCACTCGGCGTCCTCGGCGACGTCCTCGAAGCCGCGGTAGTGCAGCTCGTAGAGGCTCCACAGCGCGATCGCGGCGTCGTCACGGTTCTCGGCGGCGACGCCGGCGGGCGCGGGGCCGCCGCTGCGCAACACGGAGAACAGGGCGTCGCTGAGTGCCCCCCGGGCCTTGGGCAACCTCATCGGGGCGTCCTCCCGGGCGGCGGGGCACCCCCGGAGGACGGGACTACGGGTACGTCGGGCATGGCCCTCCACTACCCGTGCCGGGTGGGATTCAGTCGTCTGGCCTGCTGCCTCCCGTCAGGTGGCGGACCCACGCGACCGGGCCGCGTGCCGGAGCGCCGCTGAGGGTAGGTACCTCCCATGACGCTCACTCCCCTCTGGACCCCCCGCCTCGACCCGGCGGCTCCTCTGCGGCCGCTGACTGGCCGCTACGACGTGCTCGTGGTCGGCGGCGGCATCACCGGGCTGACCACGGCGCTGCTCCTGGCCCGCCGGGGCATGGACGTCGCCGTGGTCGAGGGCAGGACGCTCGGATCCGGCACGACGGGACGCAGCAGCGCCAAGGTGAGCCTGTTGCAGGGCACCCGCCTGTCGACCCTTCGTCAGCGGCACCCTGTGGACCGGGTGCGGGCCTACGTCGAGGGAAACCGCGCGGCACAGGACTGGGTCCGGTTGTTCTGCCAGGAGCACCACGTCGACCACCAGGAGCGCGCGGCCGCCACCTTCGCGTTCGGGGAGGCCGGTGCGCGCCGCGCGCGCGCTGAGCAGGACGCGGCCACGGAGGCTGGGCTCGACGCCCGGTGGGTGCCCGACCCCGACCTCCCCTTCGCCACCCACGGGGCGACCTGGCTCGACGACCAGCTCCAGGTCGACCCCGCGCACCTCGTCGCGGCACTCACCGACCAGGCCCGCGAGGCGGGGGTGACCCTCTTCGAGCACACCCGCGTCCGGCAGGTGCGGGGCACCTCGCCCGTGCGGGTGCGCAGCAACGACGGTGAAGCGGAGGCCGGCACCGTCGTCGTCGCCACCAACCTGCCGTTCCTCGACCGCGGGGCGTTCTTCGCCCGCGCCGAACCGACCCGCTCCTACTCGGTGGCCTTCCGCACCCCCACCCGGGCGGTGGACGCGATGTACCTCGCCGCCGACTCCCCGAGCCGGTCGCTGCGCGACGCCCCCGGGTCGGACGGTGAGATGCTCCTCGTCGGCGGCAACGAGCACGTGACCGGCCGTGCCCGCTCCGAGGCCGCCCGCCTGGACGACCTGCGCCGCTGGACCGACCAGCACTTCGCCGGCGCCGAGGAGACCCACGCGTGGTCCGCCCAGGACTACGTCCCTCACCACGGGCTCCCCTGGGCCGGGCCGGTGCTCCCCGGGCGCGACGACGTCCTCGTCGCCGGTGGCTTCGCGAAGTGGGGCATGACCAACGGCGTCGCGGCCGCCATGGTGCTCACGGGCCGCCTGATCGACGAACCGGAGCCGTGGGCAGGCGCGTTCTCCTCCCTCGCCGAGCACGAGCTGCGTGGTGCGCCGACGGCCGCCCGGGCGAACGCGGAGGTAGGGCTGGCGATGGTCGGCGGCTGGCTGCTCCCGCTCCTGCCGGGCCGCGAGGGTGGAGCGGTGTGCACCCACCTGGGAGGTCGAGTCGTCCACAACGACGCGGAGAACAGCTGGGACTGCCCCCTGCACGGCTCTCGCTTCGACGCCGACGGCACGGTGCTGGAGGGGCCGGCCACCTGCGGCCTGCGCACGCTGGGCGCCTGAGGACCTCTCAGACCTCGACGAGCGCCTCGAGCAGCCCCTCGAAGCGCAGCGCCTCGGTGACCGCGCGCTCCTCCTCCGGCCCGCCGACGGCGTGGGCGGTCCGCGTGAGCAGCGTGTACGCCGCCACCACCGCCGCGCCGTGCACCACGTCGGCCTCCCGCAGCACGAGCCCACCCGCCACCGCACCGCAGAGGTAGGAGTCCACCAAGGGACCGAGCGGCTGGCGCACCGACAGCAGCAACGTGCCGAGGTCCGACCCCACCGGGTGGTGGCCCAGGGCGGACCAGTCGACGGCCACGAGCGTCCCGGGCTCGGCGGCGGCCCGGACGTTGGCCAGGATCGCGTCGCCGTGGCTCGGCACGGCGGGGAGCCCGGCGTACGACGTGAGGAGGCGGTCGCGCTGGTGCCAGAGCATCGCGGCGACGCCCGCGATCGGGGACGAGGCGAGCTCCGGCCACCCGCGCGCGTCGTCACGGGCGCGCAGCCGGGCGCCCAGGCTCGGCCTGCTGGTCCACCCCGTGACCGGCACCGGCTCGGCAGCGAAGCGCCCCAGGGCACGGGCCCGGTCCGCTGCGGCCACGTCGTCAGCCGCGGGAACCCATTCCCAGACCAACGTGATGCCGTCACCGTCCTCCGCGCAGTCCAGCAGCACTGGGGCCCGCAACCCGGACGTCGCAGCGACGACGCCTGCGGTGGCGACCTCGGCCTCGCGTCGCCAGTACGCCCAGTGCCCGGGATCCGTGGCGGCCTCCGGACGATCCTCGGCCCCCCGGAACCGGGCGCCCGTCGGCGCCACGAGACGCTTCACGACGGCGCGGGCATCCCTGTGGCTGACGAGGAACACCCCTGCGGTCGACGCGCGGGGCGGCGCGAGCCGGGTCCAGGCGGGGTCTGGCTCCCACACGGCGGCCTCCGCATCGCTCGGCACGGACGCCACCGGTCGGTGACCGGCGAGGGACGCCCCGTGCACGCCCAGTCTGCCGGGCGGTCAGGCGTTGTGGACCCGCACGACCAACGATGACGCCTGCGCGACCGCCCGGTCGAGGTCGTCGCGGCGTGGTTCGGGGACGTCCAGAAAGGATCCCCGGACCCTCGTCCCGAGCGTGCGCAGGCGCGGGTCGGACAGGGTCGCGGCGACGGCGGTCCGGTCGCCGCCGGTGACCAGGAGGTCCACCGGTGACCCCTCGACGAGGATCCGGTGGGCGTAGTCGGCGGCAGCGGCGTACGCGTCACGCGCCTGGTTCTCCCGGCGCCGCGCGAAGCGCTGCTGGCTCTGGCCGCCGGCCTTGGTACGACCCTGGACGTGGCGGCGGCCGACCTTGCTGGCCGTCTGGCGGGCCTCAGCCAGCCGGGCCAGTGCGAACCCGCCCTTGCGCACCAGGAGCACGCCCCAATCCTCGGGTGGCTCGGTGAGCGCGAGCATCGCGTCCGCACGAGGCTCGGCGACGGGGCGCTCGAACGGCGCGGTCACGACCGCCCAGGACCCGTCTGCGGCCTCGAGCCGGAGCGTGCCGTCGAGGACGGAGGACGTCACCGCCCCGTGCCGGTCGGTGAAGTTGGCGCACCACCGTGACCACCGCTCCCCCGGGACCATGGCGGTGCGGTCCTCAGCAGTCACGAGGTGGTCACGGGCCGCTCGTCCACCGGCTCAGACGTTGAAGCCGAGGGCGCGCAGCTGCTCGCGCCCGTCGTCGGTGATCTTGTCCGGGCCCCACGGGGGCATCCAGACCCAGTTGATCGTCACGCCGTTCACCATGCCCTCGAGGGCGCTGTGCGTCTGGTCCTCGATGACGTCGGTCAGCGGGCAGGCCGCCGAGGTCAGCGTCATGTCGAGGACGACGTCGTGGCTCGGGTCGAGGTGGACGTCGTAGACGAGGCCGAGGTCGACGACGTTGATGCCCAGCTCGGGGTCGACCACGTCCTTCATCGCCTCGAAGACCTCGTCCTTGGTCAGCGTGGTGGTGCCGGCGAGGTCGACCTCGGGAAGGTCGTCCGCCGGTGCGGTGGTGGGGTTCGGTGTCTCGGTCATGCCTGCTCCTCCTGGTCCGGGGACTGGCTGGGGGTGGGGGTGGGCTCGGCGCCGAGCACCTGGGTCGTGGCGTCCTTCCAGGCCATCCACGACAGCAGGGCGCACTTCACGCGGGCCGGGAACTTGGCGACCCCGGCGAAGGCGATGCCGTCACCGAGGACGTCCTCGTCGGGCTCGATGGTGCCGCGTCCATGCATCAGCGCGAGGAACTCGGCGTGCACGGCCGCAGCCTCGTGCACGGGGCGTCCGATGAGGAGCTCGGTCATCACCGAGGTGGCCGCCTGGCTGATCGAGCAGCCCTCGGCGGCGTACGAGACATCGGCGACGACCGCGTCGTCGCCGCCACCCTCCAGGTGCACGCGCAGGGTCAGCTCGTCGCCGCAGGTCGGGTTCACGTGGTGGACCTCGGCCTCGAACGGGTCGCGCAGCCCGGCGTTCTGCGGGCGCTTGTAGTGGTCCAGGATGATCTCCTGGTAGAGCGAGTCCAGGTCCTGTCCGGGCATCTGGCTCATGCGGATGCTCCCGTCGTGCCGAAGTAGCGCTGGGTGTAGGCGAGGGCCTCGACGAAGGCGTCGACCTCTGCGGGGGTCGTGTAGAGGTACGACGACATCCGGGTCGAGCTCTGCACGCCGAACCGGGCGTGGGCGGGCTTCGCGCAGTGGTGGCCGGCACGCACCGCGACCCCGCGGGAGTCGAGCACCTGGGCGACGTCGTGCGGGTGAATGCTGTCGACCTCGAAGGCGATCGCGCCGCCCCGTTCATGGGCGGTCTGCGGCCCGAGCACGGTGATGCCGGGCAGCGAGGCGAGACCGTCCAGGGCGTAGGCAGTGATCGCCTCCTCGTGGGCACGGATGGCGGCCATGCCGACCGAGTCGATGTAGTCCACCGCGGCGCCGAGCCCCACTGCCTCCACGATCGGCGGAGTCCCTGCCTCGAACTTGTGGGGGATCCCGGCGTACGTCGAACGCTCCATCGCCACGGTCGCGATCATCTCGCCGCCTCCGAGGAACGGCGGGAGCTGGTCGAGGAGCGCGCGGCGTCCCCACAGCACGCCGATCCCGGTCGGCCCGGTGACCTTGTGGCCGGTGAAGACCAGGATGTCGGCGCCGCTGTCCTGCACGTCGACCGGCATCTGCGGGACGGCCTGGGACGCGTCGAGGACCACGATCGCGCCGACCTCGTGCGCACGACGGGCGATCTCGCGGACCGGGTTGACGGTGCCGAGCATGTTCGAGACCCAGGTGAGCGAGACGACCCGGGTCCGTTCGTTGATCAGCTCGTCGATCGACGACAGGTCGAGCTGGCCGTCGTCGGTGAGCCCGAACCAGCGCAGGGTCGCACCGGTGCGCTGGGTGAGCAGCTGCCAAGGGACGATGTTGGAGTGGTGCTCCATCTCGGTGATGAGCACCTCGTCGCCCTCGCCGAGCGGACCGAAGGTGGCCGCCTCCGTGCTGATCTCCTGCGCGAAGGTCAGCGTGCTCGCCACGAGGTTGAGCGCCTCGGAGGCGTTCTTCGTGTAGATCACCTCGTCCCGCGAGGGCGCGTTGAGGAACCGCGCGACCGTGTCGCGGGAGGCCTCGAACGCCGCAGAGCTCTCCGCGCCCAGCTGGTGCATCGCCCGGGCGACGTTCGCGTTGTGCCGCTCCAGGTGGTCGACCATCGCGTCGATGACGACCTGCGGCTTCTGCGAGGTGTTCGCGCTGTCGAGGTAGACCAGGGGGTGGCCGCCCGCGAGCGTGCGCTCGAGGATCGGGAAGTCCTTCCGGATCACCTCGAGGTCGGGAAGCAGGCCCTCCACGGTCAGACCGCCGCGCCGGTGTACTTCTCGTAACCGTTGGCCTCGAGCTCGTCGGCCAGCTCGGCCCCGCCGCTCTCGGCGATCCGGCCGTCGACGAACACGTGCACGCGGTCGGGCTGGATGTAGCGCAGGATCCGCGTGTAGTGGGTGATGAGCAGGACGCCCTTGCCCTCCTGGGCACGGAACCGGTTCACGCCCTCGGAGACGATCTTGAGCGCGTCGATGTCGAGGCCGGAGTCGGTCTCGTCGAGCACCGCGACCTTGGGGTTGAGCAGTTCGAGCTGGACGATCTCGTGGCGCTTCTTCTCGCCGCCGGAGAAACCCTCGTTGACGTTGCGCTGCGCGAAGGTGGGGTCCATCTGCACGCGGCTCATGGTCGCGTTGACGTCCTTGACCCAGGTCCGCAGCTTGGGGGCCTCGCCGTCGATGGCGGTCTTGGCGGTCCGCAGGAAGTTGGAGACCGAGACGCCGGGCACCTCGACGGGGTACTGCATCGCGAGGAAGAGACCGGCGCGAGCGCGCTCGTCGACGCTCATCGCGAGGACGTCCGCGCCGTCGAGGGTGACGCTGCCGGAGGTGATCTGGTACTTGGGGTGGCCGGCGATGGAATAGGCCAGCGTGGACTTGCCGGACCCGTTGGGGCCCATGATCGCGTGCGTCTCACCGCCGTCGATGGTCAGCGTGACGCCCTTGAGGATCTCTGTGGGGCCGTCCTCGGTCTTGACCGATGCGTGCAGGTCCTTGATCTCCAGCGTGCTCATCGTGTGTCTCCTTGGTGCTCGTGGTCTCGACGGGTCTCGACCGACGAGAAGGGTGGTCAGTGGTGGGCTCAGCCGAGGCTGAGGAGGTGGCGCTCCAGCTCGGACTCGACGGTCGACTGCAGACGCTCCTCGAGCGCCGGGACGCCGACCTTGCGGATCAGGTCGCCGAAGAAGCCGTGGACGACGAGCCTGCGCGCCTCGGTCTCGCTGATGCCGCGCGAGCGCAGGTAGAACAGCTGCTGGTCGTCGAACCGGGCGGTGGCCGAGGCATGCCCGGCACCCTCGATCTCGCCGGTCTCGATCTCGAGGTTCGGCACCGAGTCGGCGCGGCAGCCGTCGGTGAGGACCAGGTTGCGGTTCTCCTCGAAGGTCTCGATGCCCTCGGCGACCTTGCGGATAAGGACGTTGCCGATCCAGACCGTGTGGGCGCCGTCGCCCTGCAGCGCGCCCTTGTAGACGACGTTGCTCTTGGTCCGCGGCGCGGTGTGGTCGGCGAAGAGGCGGTGCTCGATGTGCTGGCCCTCGTCGGCGAAGTACAGACCGAGGAGCTCGGCCTCGCCGCCGGGACCGTCGTAGGTGACGTTGGCGTCCATCCGCACGACGTCGCCACCGAAGGTGATCGCCACGTGCTTGTAGGAGGCGTCGCGGCCGACCAGCGCCTGGTGGTGGGTCAGGTGGACCGCGTCGTCGGCCCAGTCCTGGAGCGAGACCACGGTGACCTGGGCGCCGTCCCCGACCTCGACCTCGACGACCTGCGCCAGGGAGGCGGATCCGGTGTGGTTGAGCACCACGACGGCGCGGGAGTGTCGCCCGAAGCGGAGCGCGACCCGGCCCGCCTCCGTGACGCTCGCGTCGGTCCCGGTCAGGTCGATCATGACCGGCTCGGCAGCCTCGAGCTCGGCCGGGACGTCGACGAGCAGCACCGACGGGACCTCGGCAAGCACCCGCGCGGCGAACCGGCTGTTCGGCACCCAGCCGCTGATCCCCTTGAGGGACTCGGCCTCCTCGCCGTCCACGCCCTCCACGCGCACGCCCTCAGGCGCGGTCCACGTGCAGGTCGTCGCGCTCTCCTGGAACGGCGCGTCGGCGTGCAGCTCCTTGAGCCGCTTCAGCGGGGTGAAGCGCCAGATCTCGTCCTTGCGCCCCGGCACCGGGTGCGCCTCGACCTCCCACGCCCCCTCGGGGTGCAGGTGCGAGAGCACCTTGTCCGTCGTCTCCACCGCCCGCGCTACCGCGGGAGTCTCGGTCACCGTCACGTCAATCCTGTCTGTCGTCGTCTTCGTCTGCACTCTCCGGCCGGTCGGGGCCGGTGGTGCTCGCCGTGCTGGGTCCCGTCCCGCCGGCCCGTGCCCGGAGGGAACGGCGGCGGAGGCGGAGGGGGCGAGGCGTGGATGGGACTGGCCCCCCGGAGCGAGGAACGAGCGAAGGGTGGATGCCTCGCCCCTCCTCCCGAAGGCCGCGCCGCGGAACCGCGGCGTCGTCCCAGGAGCGGTCAGCCGACCGCGCCCTCCATCTGCAGCTCGATCAGCCGGTTCAGCTCCAGCGCGTACTCCATCGGCAGCTCCTTCGCGATCGGCTCGACGAAGCCACGCACGATCATCGCCATGGCCTCGTCCTGCTCCATGCCTCGCGACATCAGGTAGAACAGCTGGTCGTCGGAGACCTTGGAGACGCTCGCCTCGTGCCCCATCGACACGTCGTCCTCGCGGATGTCGACGTACGGGTAGGTGTCGGAGCGACTGATCTGGTCGACCAGCAACGCGTCGCAGAGGACGTTCGACTTCGAGCCGTGGGCGCCCTCGTTGATCTGCACCAGACCGCGGTACGACGTCCGCCCACCGCCCCGCGCGACCGACTTGCTGAGGATCGAGCTGGAGGTGTGGGGGGCGGCGTGCACCATCTTGGCGCCGGCGTCCTGGTGCTGGCCCTGACCGGCGAACGCGATCGAGAGGGTCTCGCCCTTCGCGTGCTCGCCCATGAGGAAGATCGCCGGGTACTTCATGGTGACCTTGGAGCCGATGTTGCCGTCGACCCACTCCATGGTGGCGCCGGCCTCGCAGGTCGCGCGCTTCGTCACCAGGTTGTAGACGTTGTTCGACCAGTTCTGGATGGTCGTGTACCGGCAGCGGCCGCCCTTCTTCACCACGATCTCGACGACCGCGGAGTGCAGGGAGTCGGAGGTGTAGATCGGCGCGGTACAGCCCTCGACGTAGTGCACGTAGGCACCCTCGTCGACGATGATCAGCGTCCGCTCGAACTGGCCCATGTTCTCGGTGTTGATCCGGAAGTAGGCCTGCAGCGGGATCTCGACGTGGACGCCCTTAGGCACGTAGATGAACGAGCCGCCGGACCACACCGAACTGTTGAGCGCCGAGAACTTGTTGTCGCCGATCGGGATCACGGTGCCGAAGTACTCCGCGAACAGCTCGGGGTGCTCGCGCAGAGCCGTGTCGGTGTCGAGGAAGAGGACGCCCTGGGCCTCGAGCTCCTCGTTGATCTTGTGGTAGACGACCTCGGACTCGTACTGGGCAGCGACGCCGGAGACGAGACGCTGCTTCTCGGCCTCGGGGATGCCCAGCCGGTCGTAGGTGTTCTTGATCTCCTCCGGGAGGTCTTCCCAGGTCTGGGCCTGCTTCTCGGTGGAGCGCACGAAGTACTTGATGTTGTCGAAGTCGATGCCGTCGAGCTCGGCACCCCAGCGCGGCATGGGCTTGCGGCCGAAGAGCTTCAGGCCCTTGAGACGGAAGTCGAGCATCCACTCGGGCTCGCTCTTCTTCTCGGAGATGTCGCGCACGACGGCCTCGCTCAGGCCGCGCTGCGCGGTCGAGCCTGCGGAGTCGGAGTCGGACCAGCCGAACTCGTAGCGGCCGATGCCCTCCAGACCGGGGTTGAGTTCGTCGATCGACGGCGTGCCGGTGGTGGGAGTGGTCGTCATGAGGACGCTCCGTTCTCGTCGGGGATGGCGCTGATCGGTCGGGGGATGCAGGTGGTGCAGACGCCGTCGCCGTGGGCGATGGTGGCCAGGCGCTGGACGTGGCGGCCGAGGACCCGGGAGATGACCTCGGTCTCGGCCTCGCACAGCTGGGGGAACTCGTGGGCCACGTGCGAGACGGGGCAGTGCTGCTGGCACAGCTGGGCGCCCGCAGGCGCCTGCCGCACCGACGCGGCGTACCCGTGACGGGTGAGCACGAGGGCCAGCACCTCGGCGGGGTCGAGCTCCGGCTGTCGCTCGGTGAGCTCGGCGAACTCGACCTCGAGGGAGGCCACCCGGCGCCGGGCGAACGCGAGGACGGCGTCGTCGCCGCCGGTCTCGGCGAGGAACCGCAGGGCGTCCGCCGCGAGGTCGTCGTACTGCTGGTCGAAGGCGTCACGGCCCGCAGCGGTGAGGGCGAACATCTTGGCCGGTCGCCCACGCCCCCGGGCGCCGTAGGCGCGCGGCTCACGCTGCTCCACGGCTCCGTCGTCGAGCAGCTGGTCGAGGTGGCGCCGGACGGCCGCCGGGGTCAGCGCGAGGCGCTCGGCGAGAGCGGCAGCGGTCGAGGGGCCGTTCTCCAGAATCGAACGGGCGACGCGGTCGCGGGTGGAGTCGGTGGCCTCGCGCGCGGACGTCACCACGCCAGACGGCACCGAGGCAGTGGCTCGAGAGCCCTGCTGGCGACGTGCTGCGCTGAATTCCACAACACCAGTGTGGCGATAATGCACAGCACCTTTCAAGCAAGGGTGCCCTAAGCCGTCCCGACCGCCGTCCGAGCGGTGCCGCACCGAGCCTAGACTTGCTCCTCGTGCCCGCCGACGACCCCTCCGACGACCCTGCGGTCGTCGTCGAGGACCTGCGCATGGCGTACGGCGGCACGGTCGCGGTCGACGACCTCTCGCTCACCGTGGCCCGCCGCTCCGTCACCGCGGTCCTCGGGCCGAACGGCGCCGGCAAGACCACCACGCTGGAGACCTGCGAGGGGTACCGCGCCCCGCAGGGCGGCCGGGTCCGGGTGCTCGGGCTGGACCCCAGGCGGGACCGGCGGGCGCTGCTCCCCCGCATCGGCGTGATGCTGCAGAGCGGCGGCGCCTGGTCGGGCGTGCGCGCCACCGAGATGCTGCGCCACGTCGCCTCCCTGCACGCGCACCCGCTCCCCGTCGACCTCCTGGTGGAGCGGCTCGGACTCGGCGACTGCGGCCGCACGCCGTACCGCCGGCTCTCAGGCGGGCAGCAGCAACGGCTCTCGCTGGCGATGGCGGTCGTCGGTCGCCCCGAGCTGATCTTCGTCGACGAGCCGACCGCGGGGATGGATCCCGCCGCGCGGCGAACGACCTGGGAGCTGCTCGAGGAGCTGCGCGCCGACGGCGTGACCATCGTGCTCACCACGCACTACCTCGACGAGGCCGAGCGCCTGGCCGACACCGTGCACATCATCGACCGGGGCCGGTTGATCGCGAGCGGCACGCCCTTCGAGCTCACCCGGTCACGCGGCCAGACCTCGATCCGGCTCGTCGTCACCGAGCCCTTCCCTGCCGGTGCGCCGGCCTCCCTGCAGACGGCGCTCGGCCCCGGCACCCACGTCGCCCCGGTCAACGACCACAGCCTGCTCATTACCGGCCCCGCCGACGCCTCCACGCTGGCGACCGTCAGCGCCTGGTGCGAGGAGCACGGCGTGCTGCCCGAGTCCCTGACTCTGGGCCAACGCACGCTCGAGGACGTCTTCCTGCAGCTGACCGGACGGGAGATCGCGTGAGCGGCACCTTCACCCCCAGGCCCGGCGCTGCCCCGCTGCTGCGGCAGGTGCGCGCGCAGACGCTGATGGAAGCCCGGCTGATGCTCCGCAACGGAGAACAGCTCCTCCTCGCCGTCGTGATCCCCCTGCTCGTGCTGGTCGGGGGCGTGCTCGCCGCGGGCCGGCTCGGGCTGGCCCTCGACGGGCGGTCCGCCGTCGACGTCCTCACCCCGGGCGTCCTTGCGCTGGCGGTGATGTCCACCAGCTTCACGTCCCTCGCGATCGCCACCGGCTTCGAGCGGCGGTACGGCGTGCTGAAGCGGCTCGGCACCGCTCCCCTTCCCCGCTCTGGGCTGTTGACCGGCAAGGTCGGCGCGCTGCTCATCGTCCAGGTCCTCCAGGTCCTGGCGGTCGGCACGGTTGCGGCCGCGCTCGGATGGCGGCCGACGAGCGCCCTCCCCGCACTCGCCGGCGCGGTGCTGCTCGCCGCCTGCGGGACTGCGGCCTTCGCCGCGCTCGGTCTGCTGCTGGCCGGCTCGCTGCGCGCGGAGGCGACGCTCGCGGCGGCGAACCTGATCTACCTCCTCCTGCTCACCGCCGGTGCCGTGGTCCTCCCCGCGGCCACCTACGGGTGGTTCGGCGACGTCGCCGTGTGGCTGCCCTCGGGTGCGCTCGGCGAGGGCCTCCGCGGCGCGCTGCTCGACGCCGCGGTGCCCCTGCGGGAGATCGCGGTGCTTCTCGCATGGGCCGCGCTCGGAACCCTGCTGACCGCCCGCACGTTCTCCTGGGAGTGACGATGCCGAAGCCTGTCCCCGCCCCCCACCGCGTCCCGGCACCCCCGGCGCCCCCGGCGCCCCCGGTTCCCCGGCTCCTCGGCGCCCTGGCCTGGGCGTCGCTCGTGGCCAACATCGGCATCGTGCTGACCGGCGGCGTGGTCCGCCTCACCGGCTCCGGGCTGGGCTGTCCCACCTGGCCACGGTGCACCGAGGAGTCCTTCGTCCCGCAGGGCGAGCTCGGCATCCACGGGGCCATCGAGTTCGGGAACCGGCTCCTCACGTTCGTCCTCGTCGCCGTGGCCGTGGCGACCTTCCTCGTGGCGCTGCGGCACGGCCGCCCGGCCATCACCCGGATCGCCGTCGTCCTCGGGCTCGGCGTACCGGCGCAGGCGGTGATCGGCGGGATCACGGTCCTCACCGACCTCAACCCGTGGACGGTCGCCTTCCACCTGCTGGTGTCGATGGCGATGATCGGGGTCGCAGTGCTCCTGCTGCGTCGTCTCCACGACGCTGACGGACCCCGGCAGCGCGTCGTCCCCTCCGGCTACGTCGCGCTGGTCGGAGCGATCTTCGCCACCACCTGGGGGGTGCTCTACCTCGGCACCGTGGTGACCGGCAGCGGACCGCACGCGGGCGACGCCAACGCCCCGCGCAACGGCCTGGACCCCCAGACCTGGAGCCAGCTGCACGCGGACCTGGTCTTCCTCCTGGTCGGGCTGACCCTGGCTGCGGTCCTGCTGCTCCGCGCGGTCGACGCCCCCGCTCGGGTACGCCGGCCCGCCTGGGCGCTCCTCGGTGTCGAGATTGCGCAGGGCGCCGTCGGGTTCGTCCAGTACTACACCGGGCTCCCCGAGGTCCTGGTGGCGCTGCACCTGGTGGGCGCCGCCCTCACCTCGGCGACCGCGACCTGGCTGCTCGTCGCGGTGCACGCCCCCGCGCCGAAGGCGGTGGCTCAGAAGCCGAGCAGCGGGTCGAGCGCGACGGTCACGAACAGCAGGGACAGGTAGAGGTTCGACCAGTGGAACAGCCGCATCGGCCGGATGTCGGCGAGGGCGTCGCTGGTGCGGGCGCGGCGCTGCATGAGGTGCGCCTCCACGAGGAAGAGAACGCCGAGGACCGCAGCGGCGACCGGGTAGAACAGGCCTGTCCCGGCGACCGGCCAGAGCAGCAGCGACGTGGCCACCATCGCGTACGAGTAGAGGACGATCTGGCGGGCCACCACGCGGGCCGGCGCCACGACGGGGAGCATCGGCACATCGACCGAGGCGTAGTCCTCGCGGTAGCGCAGCGCGAGCGCCCAGGTGTGCGGCGGGGTCCAGAAGAAGACCACCAGGAACAGGACCACGGGTGCCCAGGCCAGTTCGCCGGTCACCGCGGTCCAGCCGATCAGCGCCGGGAAGCAGCCGGCCAGACCGCCCCAGACGATGTTCTGGGTGGTCCGGCGCTTGAGCACCATCGTGTAGACGAGCACGTAGAACGCGTTCGCCCCCACGCTGAGGCCGGCCGAGAGCGGGTTGACGAGGAGGTAGAGCAAGATCGTCGAGACGACGCCGAGGGTGAGGCCGAAGACCAGCGCCGACCGCGGGGTCACGATGTGGCGCGGGAGCGCCCGCCGACGGGTGCGGCGCATCTGCTCGTCGATATCACGGTCGTAGACGCAGTTCAGCGCACTGGCCGAGCCGGCCGAAAGGGCGCCGCCGACGACGGTGGCCGCGACCAGGCCCAGCGGCGGCACGCCCCGCGCGGCGAAGAACATCACCGGGACGGTGGTCAGCAGCAGCAGCTCGATGACGCGCGGCTTGGTGAGACCGACGTACGCGGCCACCACGTCCTTCAGCGTCGCCCGCTCCTCGTCCTGCCTGTCGGCAGGGACGCGTGAGTGGACGGCCGTCACGGGCACCTCGGGGATCGCGGCGCGAAGCACGCCGGGGACGCTGGGGAACAGCCCGAGTCTAACGGCGGACAGCGGCGTGCGCGCACCCGGCGGGGTCCAGCGCAGGTGACCGTGCTCACCCGCGCCCCGGGGGCCGCCGAGGGCCGGCTGCACTCCCCCGCGCCCGTGAGTAGGCTCGCGGGCAGGCACCGGGACGTTGGGCGTCCGCCCCACCGGTTCGCCACCGCCCGAGCGACCCGTCTGCGCCTGCAGAAGACCCGAGAGGAACCCGCCCCGCGTGAGCACCCCCGAGCTGTCCTGGTCCGAGATCGACGACCGCGCCGTCGCCGTGACGCGCGCGCTCGCCATGGACGCCGTGCAGAAGGTCGGCAACGGCCACCCCGGGACGGCGATGGCGCTGGCCCCGGTTGCCTACACGCTCTTCCAAAAGGTCATGCGGCACGACCCCGCGGACCCGGAGTGGATCGCGCGCGACCGGTTCATCCTCTCCGCCGGCCACTCGAGCATCACGCTCTACACCCAGCTGTTCCTCGGCGGTTTCGGTCTCGAGCTCCAGGACCTGCAGGCGCTGCGCACCTGGGGCAGCAAGACCCCCGGTCACCCCGAGCACGGCCACACCGCCGGCGTGGAGACCACCACCGGTCCCCTGGGGCAGGGCGTGGCGAACGCGGTCGGCATGGCCATGGCTGGGCGCCGGTTGCGCGGGCTGCTGGACCCCGAGGCACCCACCGGGGAGAGCCTCTTCGACCACCACGTCTACGTCCTCGCCAGCGACGGTGACCTCCAGGAGGGCGTGAGCGCCGAGGCGTCCTCCATCGCCGGCCACCAGGAGCTCGGCAACCTCACGGTCATCTGGGACGACAACGAGATCTCGATCGAGGGCGACACCGACATCGCGTTCACCGAGGACGTGGCCGCCCGCTACGAGGCGTACGGCTGGCACGTGCAGACCGTCGACTGGACCAGCGGCGGGCGCGAGTACGCCGAGGACCTGGCTGCGCTCCACACCGCGCTGGAGGCGGCCAAGGCGGTCACCGACCGGCCGAGCTTCATCGCGCTGCGGACGATCATCGCCTGGCCGGCGCCGAACGCCCAGGGCACCGGCAAGTCGCACGGCTCCGCGCTCGGCGCGGACGAGGTCGCGGCCACCAAGGAGATCCTCGGGCTCGACCCCGCCCAGCACTTCGCGGTCCCCGACGACGTGCTCGCCCACACCCGGGCCCTCACCGAGAAGGGCCGGACCGCAGGCAAGGACTGGGACGAGCGCTACGCCCGCTGGGCCGAGGAGCACCCCGAGCGGGCCGCGCTGCTCCACCGGCTGAAGTCGCACCAGCTCCCCGAGGGCTGGGACGCCGACCTTCCGACGTACGACGCCGACCCGAAGGGCGTCGCCACCCGCAAGGCCTCCGGCGAGGTGCTCACCGCGCTCGCACCCGGGATGCCGGAGCTGTGGGGCGGCTCGGCGGACCTGGCCGAGTCCAACAACACCACCCCGAAGGGCGAGCCGTCCTTCGTCCCGTCCCACCGCTCGACCGACGACTTCAGTGGTGACCGGTACGGCCGCGTCCTGCACTTCGGCATCCGCGAGCACGCCATGGGCTCGATCATGAACGGCATCGCGCTGCAGGGCGGCACTCGCGTGTACGGCGGCACCTTCCTGGTGTTCTCCGACTACATGCGGCCCGCGGTCCGCCTCGCCTCGCTGATGGGTCTCCCCGTCACCGACGTGTGGACCCACGACTCCATCGGCCTCGGCGAGGACGGCCCCACCCACCAGCCCGTCGAGCACCTCGCGGCACTCCGGGCCATCCCGGGGCTCTCCGTCGTCCGCCCGGCCGACGCCAACGAGACCGTGGCGGCCTGGCACACCCTGCTCCAGCGCACCGACGGCCCCACGGCGCTGGCGCTCACCCGGCAGAACGTGCCGACCTTCCCCCGCGGCACGGACGGCTTCGCGTCCGTCGACGGGGTGGCGCGGGGTGGCTACGTGCTCGTCGACGCCGAGAACGGCCAGCCGGACGTGGTGCTCGTCGGCACCGGGTCCGAGCTGCAGCTGGCGGTCGAGGCGCGCGCCCTCCTCGCCGAGAAGGGCGTGGGTGCCCGGGTCGTGTCGATGCCGTGCCGTGAGTGGTTCGCCGAGCAGGACCAGGCCTACCGCGACACCGTCCTCCCGCCCCAGGTGAAGGCCCGCGTCAGCGTGGAAGCCGGGGTGGCCCAGGGCTGGCACGAGGTCGTCGGCGACAGCGGCCGGGTCGTCTCCCTGGAGCACTTCGGCGCCTCCGCCGACTTCGCGACGCTCTTCGCCCAGTTCGGCTTCACCGCCGACGCCGTCGTGCTGGCCGCGGAGGACTCGATCCGCACGGCATCGGGTACGTCGGCCTGAGAGGCCGACCGCCCACCAGCGCACGCCCGACGCACCCCACCACCGCAGGAGGCACCATGAGCGACCGTCTGAAGGCACTCTCCGAGGCCGGGGTGAGCATCTGGCTCGACGACCTGTCCCGCGAGCGCATCGAGACCGGTGACCTCACCGACCTGGTCAAGGACCGCTCGGTCGTCGGGGTGACGACGAACCCGTCGATCTTCGCGGCCGCGCTCGCCGAGGGTGAGCGGTACGCCGACCAGGTCGCCGAGCTCGCCCGCGCCGGCACCGACGTCGACGAGGCGGTGTTCACGCTGACGACCACCGACGTCCGCAACGCCTGCGACCTGCTCATGGACGTCTGGCAGGAGTCCGACGGGGTCGACGGCCGCGTCTCCATCGAGGTGCCCCCAGACCTCGCGTCCGACACCGACGCCACGGTCGAGGCCGCCCAGCGCCTGTGGGACACCGTCGACCGCCCGAACCTCCTGATCAAGATCCCGGCCACCACCGAGGGGGCCCCGGCCATCACCGAGGTCCTCGGCCGTGGGATCAGCGTGAACGTGACGCTGATCTTCGGGCTCGACCGCTACCGCGCGGTGATGGACGCCTACCTCCAGGGTCTCGAGCAGGCCAAGGGAGCAGGCCACGACCTGTCGAGCATCCACTCGGTCGCGTCGTTCTTCGTCTCCCGGGTCGACAGCGAGGTCGACGCGCGCCTGGACGCCTCGGACGCCGGTGGTGCCGCCCACCTCAAGGGCAAGGCCGCCGTGGCCAACGCGCGGCTGGCCTACGAGGCATACGAGGGGGTCTTCGCGGGCGAGCGCTTCGCCGCCCTGGCCCAGGACGGCGCGCGTCCGCAGCGACCGCTGTGGGCCTCCACCGGCGTGAAGAACCCGGACTACCCCGACACGCTCTACGTCACCGAGTTGGTGGTCGACGGCACGGTGAACACGATGCCGCAGAAGACCCTCGAGGCGGTCGCCGACCACGGCGAGGTTCGCGGTGACGCGGTGCGGGAGAACTACGCCTCCGCCCACGAGGTGATGGACGCCCTCGCCGGCGCCGGGATCGTCTACGACGACGTGATCGCCGTCCTCGAGAAGGAGGGGGTCCAGAAGTTCGTCGCCTCCTGGCGTGAGCTGCAGGAGACGGTGCAGGGCCAACTGCGGGAGGCACAGGCGTGACGGCGTGGGACTCCGTCAGCGGGCCGTCGTACGAGCTGCTGCTCGGGTTCCCCGACGAGACCCGGTTCGCCACCACCGTCGCACGCCTGGTCGCCGACGACGTGGCCTCGGGGATCGCGGCACAGGACGCCACCCTCTGGGGTCCTGAGGCCGAGGAGGAGGCTGCGCAGCGACTGTCGTGGGTCGACCTCCCCGAGGCGTCGCGGCCGCTGGTCGCCGAGGTCGAGACGCTCCGCGACGAGCTTCGTGCCCAGGGCCTGGACCGGGTGGTCCTGTGCGGCATGGGTGGCTCGTCGCTGGCTCCCGAGGTTATCTGCGGCGCCGCCGGGGTGCCCCTGGTCGTGCTCGACGCCTCCGACCCCGACTCGGTACGCCGGGCCACCGGCACGGACCTCGACCGCACCGTGGCCGTGGTGTCCTCGAAGTCCGGCGGGACCGTGGAGACCGACTCCCAGCGCCGCGCCTTCACCCAGGCGTTCCTCGACGCGGGCCTGGACCCCGCCGACCGCATTGTCGTGGTGACCGACCCGGGGTCGCCCCTCGCGGAGCAGGCAACTGCTGCCGGGCACCGCACCTTCCTCGCCGACCCCGACGTCGGCGGTCGCTACTCCGCACTGACCGCGTTCGGCCTGGTCCCCAGCGGTCTCGCCGGCGCGGACGTCGGGACCCTCCTCGACGAGGCTGCGGCGCTGCGCCCGGTGCTCGCCCAGGACTCCCCCGACAACCCGGCGCTGCGGCTGGGCGCGCTGCTCGGCACCGCCCACGCCGATGGCGTCGACAAGCTCGTGCTCGCCGACGACGGATCGACCCACCCCGGTCTCGGTGACTGGGTCGAGCAGCTCGTGGCCGAGTCGACCGGCAAGCACGGCAAGGGTGTGCTGCCCGTCGTCGTGGACGGTGTCGAGGCTCCCGAGGTCCTGGCGTCGACACCCGACTCCGTGCTGGTGACCTACGGCCCCGACCCCGCCCTCGACTCTCTCCACCCGGCGTCCGGCTACGCGGTCGCCCTCGACGCCCCGCTGGGCGGCCAGGTGCTGCTCTGGGAGCACGCGACCGCTGTGGTGGGTCGGCTGCTCGGCATCAACCCGTTCGACCAGCCCGACGTGGAGAGCGCCAAGACGGCCGCGCGCGGGATGCTCGACGCACCGCCGACCGGCAGCGCGCCCGACCTCGTGGCCGACGGCATCGAGGTCCGCGGTCTCGGCGCCCTGGCGGTGCCCGGTGACGCCACGCTCGACCAGGCACTGTCCGGGCTGCTCGACGCCCTCGCCGCCGAGGGCGACCGCGGCTACCTCGCCGTCATGGCGTACGCCGACCGGGACGCGTTCGGCACGCTCGCCGACGTGCGTCCGGGCCTCGCCCGCCGGACCCGGCGGCCGGTCACCTTCGGCTGGGGGCCGCGCTTCCTGCACTCGACCGGCCAGCTGCACAAGGGGGGCCCGCCCGTCGGAGCCTTCCTCCAGGTGACGGTGGCCGCACGCGACGACCTGCCCGTCCCCGGCCGGGAGTTCACCTTCGGCAGGCTGGTCGCCGCCCAGGCGGCCGGTGACGCCCAGGTGCTCGCCGACCACGGCCGTCCGGTCCTCCGTCTTCACGTCACCGAGCCGGAGCCCGAGGGCCGCGCGTTCGGGCGCCTGCGCTCCCTGCTGGGCGCCGACCTGCCGGGCAGGTAGTCCGCTCGGCCCATCCCCGACCGAGGAGACGCCGTGGCACAGCCCGACGTACGCATCCATCCTGACGGCGACGCGCTCGCCGCGGCCGCGGCGCAGTCCTTCGTCGAGCGGCTGGCGGTCGCGCAGGCGCGAGGGGAACTCCCCCACGTCGTGCTCACCGGGGGTGGCATCGCCGCCACGTTCCACCGGGCTGTGCTCGCCTGCAGCGACACCGTCCCCGTCGACTGGGCCAAGGTGGCCTTCTGGTGGGGCGACGAGCGCTTCGTCGCCGCCGACGACCCGCAGCGCAACGCCGGCCAGGCCCGCTCCGACCTGCTCGACCACCTCCCGGTCGACCCTGCGCACGTCCACGAGGTGCCTGCGAGCGACGGTGCCGCAGACGTCGAGGCGGCCGCGACGGCGTACGCCGAGCAGCTGGAGGCCCACGGACCCGAGAGCTTCGAGGTGGTCCTCCTCGGGCTCGGTCCCGACGGTCACGTCGCCTCGCTCTTCCCCGACCACCCCCAGGTCGGTCTGACGGGCCGGAGGACGGCGGCGGTGACGGACTCCCCCAAGCCGCCTGCGGAGCGCGTGACCCTGACGTTGGAGACCCTGAACCGGGCCGAGGCCGTGTGGTTCCTCGTCAGTGGCGAGGGCAAGTCCGATGCGGTCCGGAGAGCACTGGGAGACGGCCCGGTCGCGGACCTTCCGGCACGCGGGGCGCGGGGGCGTGGCGAGACGACGTGGTTCGTCGACGAGCAGGCCGCGAGCGGCCTCGGGCCAGCGCCGGCTAGCGGCTGACGCCGAGATTCAGAGGATCACGTCGCCGGCCTTGCGGCGGGCGCGCAGCGTCTGGAGGGCCTCGGCGAGGATGTCGGCGGCCTCGGCGTCGCTGCGACGCTCCTTCACGTAGGCCAGGTGGGTCTTGTAGGGCTCGTTGCGCGGGGCCGGAGGCGGGTTGTCGCAGTCCAGGCTGGCCGGGAGTCCGCAGCGCGGGCAGTCCCAGGAGTCGGGCACCACGGCCTGGCTCGAGAACGTGATGACCGAACGGTGGTCGTGGGAGCAGAAGTAGGTGACCGTCTGTCGGGGAGCGGCGTCGCCACGCTCGACCTCGCCGATCGGGCCCGCGCCGACCCGGCTGCCCCGGATCGCGTTTCCTCCACCTGCCACGCTCGTCGTGCTCCTTCGGATGGGGGTCGGGCGACCCGCCGTGGGTCGGTGCGCCTCAGGCGCCGGCCTTCATCAGCAGGCCCAGGGCGATGATGCAGGCGAACCAGAGGACGCCGGTGCCGACGGTGATGCGGTCGAGGTTGCGCTCGGCGACCGACGAACCACCCAGGCTGGTGCTCGCACCGCCACCGAACATGTCCGACAGACCGCCGCCCCTCCCCTTGTGGAGCAGGATGAGGACGATCATCAGGAGGCTCGTCAGCATGAGCAGGACGGTGAAGGCGGTGACCACGGTGCGAAAGCCTAACTCACGCCCACGCCGTCACAGCGTCGGCATCGCGTGGAAGCGGCAGATGCCGCCGAACTCCTCGGCCTGCAGGCTCGCCCCGCCCACGAGCGCACCGTCGACGTCGGGCTTGGCCATGATGCCGGCGATGTTCGTGGTCTTCACCGAGCCGCCGTACAGGACCCGCAGCGACGCGGCAGCCTCGGCGGACACGGTGTCCGCGACATGCGCGCGGATCGCCTCGCACACCTCCTGCGCGTCCTCCGGGGTGGCGACTTCGCCGGTGCCGATGGCCCAGACCGGCTCGTAGGCCACGACCAGTCCGGCGACCTCGTCGTCGGTGAAGCCGGCAAGCGATCCCGTGACCTGGGCGAGGGTGTGCGCCACGTGCTCGCCCGCCTTGCGGACCTCGAGGCCCTCCCCCACGCACACGATGGGGGTCATCTGCTTGTCGAGGACCTTGCGTGCCTTGGCGTTGACGACCTCGTCGGTCTCACCGTGGTGCTCGCGGCGCTCGGAGTGCCCGACGACCACGTAGGAGCAGCCCAGCTTGGCGAGCATGCCCGCGGAGATCTCGCCGGTGTAGGCGCCCTCATCGTGGACCGAGACGTCCTGGGCGCCGTACCGGACCTTGAGCCGGTCACCGTCGACGAGCGTCTGGACGCCGCGCAGGTCGGTGAACGGCGGGACGACGACGACCTCGACCTGGCTGTAGTCGTGCTTCTTGTCCGAGAGGCTCCAGGTGAGCTTCTGGACGAGGACGACCGCTTCCTGGTGGTTGAGATTCATCTTCCAGTTCCCCGCCATCAGGGGGGTACGGGTCTGCTGCTTCTGGGCTGCCATGGATCTGCTCTCTCGGGTCGGCGGGATGCCGGTCAGGACAGGACGTCGATGCCGGGGAGGGCCTTGCCCTCGAGGTACTCGAGGCTGGCGCCGCCGCCGGTGCTGATGTGGCCGAACGCCGCCTCGTCGAAGCCGAGCTGACGCACGGCCGCCGCGGAGTCCCCTCCGCCGACGACGGACAGACCGTCGACCCGCGTGAGGGCATCGGCAACCGTGCGGGTGCCCTCGGCGAACTCCGCCACCTCGAAGACACCCATGGGGCCGTTCCAGAAGACGGTGCGTGCCGGGCCGAGCGCCGCGGCGAACGCCGCGGCCGACTCAGGTCCGATGTCGAGACCCATCTGGTCAGCGGGGATCGCGTCGGCGGCCACCACGGTCGCGTCGTACGGACCGGGACCCGAGGGGAAGCCGGGGGCGACGACCACGTCGGTCGGCAGCACCAGGCGGACCCCGCTCTCCTCGGCGCGGCGGAGGTACTCCCGGCAGGTGTCGAGCTGGTCGGCCTCGAGCAGGCTGGCGCCGACCTCGTGGCCCTGCGCGGCGAGGAAGGTGAAGACCATGCCCCCGCCGATCAGCAGGCTGTCGGCCTTCTCCAGGAGGTTGTCGATGACGCCGAGCTTGTCGGAGACCTTCGACCCGCCGAGGACGACGACGTAAGGCCGATCGGGCGTGTCGGTGAGGCGGCGGAGCACCCTGATCTCCGCGGAGACCAGGCCGCCCATGGCGTGTGGGAGGCGCTGCGCGACGTCGTACACCGAGGCCTGCTTGCGGTGCACCACGCCGAAGCCGTCGCTGACGAAGGCGTCGGCCAGACCGGCCAGCTCATCGGCGAAGGCACCCCGCTCGGCGTCGTCCTTGCTGGTCTCGCCCGGGTGGAACCGGACGTTCTCCAGGAGGGCGACGTCACCGTCACCGAGACCGTCAACGACCTCGCGAGCGCTGTCGCCGACCGTGTCGGTCGCGAACGCCACCGGACGCCCGAGGAGCTCGGAGAGCCGGGCGGCCACCGGCGCCAGCGAGTACGCCGGCTCGGGGGCACCCTTCGGACGGCCGAGGTGCGCGGTGACGACCACGCGCGCGCCGGCGTCAGCGAGCCGCTGCAGGGTCGGCAGGCTGGCGCGGATCCGGCCGTCGTCGGCGATCGTCGTCCCGTCGAGCGGCACGTTCAGGTCCGAGCGGACCAGAACACGCTTTCCGGCGACGTCCCCGAGGCCCTCGAAGGTCCCCACGGCGCTCAGAGGGAGGAGCCGACGAGGTTCGTCAGGTCGACCAGGCGGTTGCTGTAGCCCCACTCGTTGTCGTACCAGCCGACGACCTTCACCTGGTTGCCGAGGACCTTGGTCAGGCCGGCGTCGAGGATGCAGGAGTGCGGGTCGGTGACGATGTCGGAGGACACGATCGGGTCCTCGGTGTACTTGAGGAAGCCCTTCAGCGGGCCCTCGGCGGCAGCCTTGAGCGCGGCGTTGACCTCCTCGGCGGTGGTCTCCCGGCCCACCTCGGCGGTGAGGTCGGTCGCGGAGCCGGTCGGCACGGGGACGCGCAGGGCGTAGCCGTCGAGCTTGCCCTTGAGCTCGGGCAGGACCAGGCCGATCGCCTTCGCGGCGCCGGTCGACGTCGGCACGATGTTGATGCCGGCGGCACGGGCGCGACGCATGTCGGTGTGCGGGCCGTCCTGGAGGTTCTGGTCCTGGGTGTAGGCGTGGATGGTCGTCATCAGACCCTTGACGATGCCGAACTCGTCGTTGAGGACCTTGGCCATCGGGCCGAGGCAGTTCGTCGTGCACGAGGCGTTGGAGATCACGGTGTGCTTCGCCGGGTCGTAGTCCTCGTGGTTCACCCCCATGACGACGGTGACGTCCTCGTTCTTCGCGGGCGCCGAGATGATGACCTTCTTGGCGCCGGCGTCGACGTGGGCCTTTGCCTTCGTCGCGTCGGTGAAGAACCCGGTCGACTCGATGACGACGTCCACACCCAGGTCGCCCCAGGGCAGCGCGGCCGGGTCGCGCTCCTCGAGCGCGGCGATCTCCTTGCCGCCGACCCGGATCGCGCTGCCCGTGGCCTCGACCTCGGCGTCGAGGCGGCCGAGGATCGAGTCGTACTTGAGCAGGTGTGCCAGCGACTTGTTGTCGGTGAGGTCGTTGACGCCGACGATCTCGATGTCGGCGCCGGAGGCCTGCACGGCCCGGAAGAAGTTGCGGCCGATGCGGCCGAAGCCGTTGATACCCACGCGGACGGTCACTGAAATGCGCTCCTGAGCTAGCAGACACGGACGGGCAGGACACTACCGCGCGCCCGTGGCGGTGGCCCGGGGGTCCCGCCGTACGTACCGGTAACCGGTGGAGATACCGGCAGGAGGCCTACTCCGCCAGCATGTCGGGGGTGAGGGTCGCCTCGGTGTCCGGGATCCCCAGGTCCTCGGCCCGCTTGTCTGCCATGGCCAGGAGCCGCCGGATGCGACCGGCGATCGCGTCCTTCGTGAGCTGCGGCTCGTGCAGTTGGCCGAGCTCCTCGAGCGAGGCCTGCTTGTGCTCGAGCCGCAGGTCGCCGGCCATCTTGAGGTGGTCGGGAACCTCGTCGCCGAGGATCTCCAGAGCCCGCTCGACACGGGCACCGGCCGCGACGGCCGCGCGGGCCGAGCGGCGCAGATTGGCGTCGTCGAAGTTGGCCAGGCGGTTCGCCGTGGCGCGCACCTCGCGACGCATCCGACGCTCCTCCCAGGCCATCAGCGTCTCGTGGGCCCCCAGTCTCGTGAGGAGGGCACCGATGGCGTCGCCGTCGCGGATCACCACGCGGTCGACACCGCGCACCTCGCGAGCCTTGGCCTGAATGTCGAGGCGACGAGCGGCCCCAACCAGCGCGAGAGCCGCCTCCGGGCCGGGACAGGTCACCTCGAGCGAGGAGGAGCGGCCCGGCTCGGTGAGCGAGCCGTGGGCCAGGAAGGCGCCCCGCCACGCGGCGACAGCGTCGCACGTGCCGCCGTTGACGACGTGGGGCGGAAGGCCTCGCACGGGGCGTCCACGGCCGTCGAGCAGCCCGGTCTGGCGGGCCAGGGCCTCGCCGTCGCGCACGACGCGGACGAGGTAGCGGCTGCCCTTGCGGATGCCGTGCCCGGAGACCATGACGACGTCCGAGTGGTGGCCGTACACCTCGGCGACGTCCTTGCGGACCCGACGCGCGGCTGCCCCGGTGTCGAGCTCGGCCTCCACCACGATCCGCCCGCTCACGATGTGGAGGCCACCGGCGAACCGAAGCAGAGACGAGACCTCAGACTTGCGGCAGCAGGTCTTGGTCACCGGCGTGCTCGCGAGCTCGGCCTTCACCTGTGCCGTCATCGCCATGCGGAGCATCCTCGCACGACCGTCAACGTGCTCCCCCGCCCGCCGGAGCAGCACCCTCGTCGTCGCCACGGCCGGCTCCGGTGAAGACCTTGTCGTAGGCGGCGGACAGTGCCACGGGGTCGTGCTGGTGCGAGCCGGGAGCCATCGCCACGTCGGCGAGGACCAACCGGGCGCCGAGCGCCGCCACGGTGCTGCGCAGCTCCGGCAGCCGGTCGCCGACGCTGCCGGTGTCGGCCAACACGGAGTGCACGCGCAGGTCGGGGGCGTGCTCGAGGAGGACGCGCAGGTGGTCGGCGGGTCCGAGGCCGGGGGTCTCCCCCTCCTCGGCGAGGTTCAGCACCACCACGAGGCGCCCCTTCGTGTGCACCAGGGCCTCCCGGAGCCCCGGCACCAGCAGGTGCGGGAGCACCGAAGTGAACCACGAGCCGGGCCCCAGCACGACCCAGTCGGCCCCTGTGACGGCCGCCACGGCATCAGCGGAAGCGGTGGGCCGCTCGGGTTCCAGCCGTACCGAGCGGATCCGCCCGGCGGTCGTCGCGACCTCGACCTGGCCCCGGACCGTGCTGGCGGCGGCCGGGTCCCCGGCGTCGAGACCCGTCACCTCGGCCGCGATGTCCAACGGCTCGACGGCCATCGGCAGGACCCGCCCACGTGCCCCGAGCAGGCGGCCCACCCAATCGAGGGCCGCAACGTGGTCACCGAGCTGCTCCCACAGCGCGACGATCAGCAGGTTGCCGACGACGTGGCCGCGCATGTCGCCCTCGCCCTGGAATCGGTGCTGGAGCACCCGGGCCCAGGTCTGGCCCCAGTCGTCGTCGCCGCACAGCGCTGCGAGCGCCATCCGCAGGTCCCCGGGCGGCAACACCGCGAACTGCGACCGCAGCCGACCGGAGGACCCGCCGTTGTCGGCGACCGTCACGATCGCCGACAGGTCGTCGACCACCAGGTCGTCGAGCAGGCGGCGCAGCGCGCTCAGGGAGGCGTGCAGGCCGTGCCCCCCGCCGAGTGCCACGACGGACTGCGCCCGAGCGGCCCTCACTCCCGCCCCAGGTCGCGGTGCGTGGCCCGCGCGTCGAGCCCCCGCTCGCCGAGCCGACGCGCGATCTCCTCGGTCATGGCGACGCTGCGGTGCTTGCCCCCCGTGCAGCCGATGGCGATCGTCATGAAGCGCTTGCCCTCGCGGAGGTATCCCGTCGCGACCGTCTCCGTCACCGGGACGTACTGGTCGAGGAAGGTGCGGGCACCCTCGCGGCCCGTGACGTACGCCGACACCTCGGCGTCCCGCCCGTTGAGCTCGCGAAGCTCCGGCTCCCAGTGCGGGTTCGGCAGGAAGCGCATGTCGGCGACGAAGTCAGCGTCGACGGGGATGCCGTACTTGAACCCGAAGCTGATCACGGTGACCTTGAGCCGGGTCTGCTCCGGTGTCCCGAAGGCCTGGGCGACGCGGTCGGTCAACTGGTGCACGTTGAGGTTCGAGGTGTCGATCACCAGGTCCGCATCACCGCGCAGGGACGCGAGCACGGCGCGCTCGCGGGTGAGCCCGTCGAGGAGACGACCCCCGGCCTGGAGGGGATGGGGGCGGCGCGCCGCCTCCTGCCGTCGGACGAGGACGTCGTCGCGGGCCTCCAGGTACAGCAGCGTCGTGGGGCGCCCGGCTCCCCCGGTGGCGAGCATCTCGGCGAGGCTGTCGAAGAACGAGCCCGAACGCACGTCGACCACGACGGCCACCGGCTGCTGGCGGCCGCGGCTGTCGTCGACGAGGCGCACCACGTCGGGCACCAGCTCGGTCGGCAGGTTGTCGACGACGTAGTAGCCGAGGTCCTCGAGCTCCTTCGCCGCGGTGCTCCGGCCCGCACCGGTCATCCCGGTGACGACGACGAGCTCGCCCTCCCCTGCCCCCGCTCCGGTGTGATCGGTCTGCGTCATCCGTCCTCCTCGATCTCACCGGTGGCGGTGTTCACCCGCACGGCCTTGCCGCGTGCGCGTGCTTGTGCTTGTGCGACAGCCTCGGCGATCGCTGCTGCTGTGCGGGGCCCGATGCCGGGCACCTCGGCGATCTGGGCGACCTCGGCCTCACGCAGCTTCTTCAGCGACCCGAAGTGCTTGATGAGCGTCTTTCGCCTCACCTCGCCGAGCCCGGGCACATCGTCGAGGACACTCTCCACCATCGTCTTCGAGCGCCGACCCCGGTGGTGGGCGATGGCGAATCGGTGCGCCTCGTCCCGGATCCGCTGCAGGAGGTAGAGCCCTTCGCTGGTGCGGGGCAGGATCACCGGGTCCTCCTGCCCGGGGAGCCACACCTCCTCGAGCTTCTTCGCGAGCCCGCAGATCGGGATGTCGTCGATACCGAGCTCGTCGAGGGCCCGCTGGGCGGCCGCCACCTGTGGGGCGCCGCCGTCGACGACGACCAGGCCCGGTGTGTACGCGAACCTGCGCGGCCGGCCGGTCTCTGGGTCTACGAGGGCAGGTCCGTCCTCGGGCAACACCTCGGGATTCTCGGCCCGCTCATCGAGCAGTCGACGGAACCGACGGGTGATCACCTCGTGCATGGAGGCCACGTCGTTCTGGCCCTCGACACCGCGCACGATGAAGCGGCGGTACTCGCCCTTGCGGGGCAGTCCGTCCTCGAACACCACCATCGACCCCACCACCTCGGTGCCCTGGAGGTTGGAGATGTCGTAGCACTCGACCCGCAGCGGCGCCTCAGGCAGCGCGAGCGCGGCCTGGATCTCCTCGAGCGCCCGGCTGCGGGTGGTCAGGTCGCTGGCCCGCTTGGTCTTGTGGAGCGCCAGCGACTGCTGGGCGTTGCGGGCGACGGTCTCCTGCAGCGATCGCTTGTCGCCGCGCTGGGGCACCCGGAGCGAGACGTGGGACCCCCGCAGGCCGCTCAGCCAGTCCTCGAGGGCCGGGGCGTCGTCGGGGAGGGCCGGCACGAGGACCTCGCGGGGTACGGCGTCGCCGGACTCGCCGGCGTACAGCTGCTGAAGGAAGCCCTCGACCAGACCTGCCGTGTCGGAGTCGTCGACCCGGTCGGCCACCCACCCGCGCTGGCCGCGGATCCGCCCCCCGCGCACGTGGAAGATCTGGACGGCCACCTCGAGCGGGTCCTCCGCGAGCGCGACGACGTCGGCGTCGGTGCCGTCGCCGAGGACGACCGTCTGCTTCTCCATCGCACGGTTGAGCGCGCCGAGGTCGTCGCGCAGCCGGGCGGCCCGCTCGAAGTCGAGCGCCTCGCTCGCGGCGTACATCTCCTTCTCGACCCGACGGACGAACGCGGTGGTCTGGCCCCCCATGAAGGCACAGAAGTCGTCGACGATCTCGCGGTGGGCGGCGGCGTCGACGCTGCCGACACACGGGGCCGCGCACTTGTCGATGTAGCCGAGGAGGCAGGGCCGCCCGATCTGCTGGGACCGCTTGAAGACACCGTTGCTGCACGAGCGCATCGGGAACACCCGCAGCAGGAGGTCGACGGTCTCGCGGATGGCCCAGGCATGGGAGTACGGACCGAAGTAGCGCGTTCCCTTGCGCTTGGCCCCGCGGCCCACCATCACCCGCGGGAACTCCTCACCGACCGTCACCGCGAGCCAGGGGTAGGACTTGTCGTCGCGGTACCTCACGTTGAACCGCGGGTCGTACTCCTTGATCCACGAGTACTCCAGCTGCAGCGCCTCGACCTCGGTGTCGACGACGGTCCATTCCACGCTCGCGGCGGTGGTGACCATCGTGGCGGTGCGGGGGTGCAGAGCGGCGATGTCCTGGAAATACGAGGAGAGCCGCGCGCGAAGGTTCTTGGCCTTGCCGACGTAGACGACGCGCTGCTGGGCGTCGCGGAACCGGTAGACACCGGGCTGCGTCGGGATCGACCCGGGAGCAGGGCGGTACGTCGACGGGTCGGCCACGGCTCCAGCCTACGAGGGTGCGTGGACAGCGTTGACCCACGGCCGGCCCCCCGTCGGGGCGGGTGGGCGCAGCCGGGTCAGCCTCGGACGACCTGGTCGCCGTCGACCGTGACGGGAACCTCTTCGAGCCCCTCCGGAGCGGGGCCTCTGACCACCGCGCCGTCCGCTGCGGAAAACCGGCTTCCGTGACAGGCGCAGACGATCTCGGCGTCCTCGACCCGGCTCACGGCGCAACCCTGGTGGCTGCACGTGGGGTCGTAGCCGCGGAGTTCGCCCGCGGTCGGCTGGGTGACCACGATGCCGTCCAGGATCACTGCACCGCCGACAGGCACGTCGTCGACGGCGACCAGGACCTCGCCTCCGGCCGACGGAGCGTCCTGCTCCGCCTCCCCGCCGGGTGCGGCTGGAGCGGTCGGAGCACCGGTGCCGGACGTCGAGCCGCCACCACCGCAGGCTGCCAGCAGCGGCGCTCCCATACCCACGGCGGCGATCCCGCAGAGCGCGCGGCGCCGGTCCACCCCCGCAGGCGCGGGGCGGACCCAGGGCGAGGTCGGGTCGTTCGTCGTCACGGAGGGCTCCTCGGTCTCGGCTGGCGTGCCCCAGGGTAGCCAGGAGCGCCCAGCAGGCCTCAGCGAACGGCCGGGGCCTTGCGCGGCGCGGGCCTCTTCGCTGCCTTCTTCGTGGTCTTCTTCGCGGCCTTGCGGGTCGCCCCGGTGGCGGTCACGCCCGTCGACGCCGCGCGCCCTCCGGCGAGCAGTGGCGCGAGGAACCGCCCGGTGTGGCTGGCGGGGTCGGCGGCGACCTGCTCCGGCGTGCCCGTGGCGACGATCTGGCCGCCCTTGTTTCCGCCGTCGGGGCCCATGTCGATGATCCAGTCAGCGGTCTTGATGACGTCGAGGTTGTGCTCGATGACCAAGACCGTGTTGCCGGCGTCAACCAGGCGGCCAAGGACGAGCAGGAGCTTGCGGATGTCCTCGAAGTGCAGGCCCGTGGTTGGCTCGTCGAGGACGTAGACCGTGCGCCCCGTCGACCGCTTCTGGAGCTCGGACGACAGCTTCACCCGCTGCGCCTCACCGCCCGAGAGCGTGGTCGCCGGCTGACCCAGGCGCACGTACCCGAGGCCGACCTCGACCAGGGTCTTGAGGTGGCGCGAGATGGCGGGGATGGCGGCGAAGAACTCCACCGCCTCCTCGATGGGCATGTCGAGGACCTCGGCGATCGTCTTGCCCTTGTAGTGGACCTCGAGCGTCTCGCGGTTGTAACGAGCGCCGTGGCACACCTCGCAGGGGACGTAGACGTCCGGGAGGAAGTTCATCTCGATCTTGATCGTGCCGTCACCCGAGCAGGCCTCGCAGCGGCCGCCCTTGACGTTGAACGAGAAGCGGCCCTGGAGGTAGCCGCGCATCTTGGCCTCGGGGGTCGAGGCGAAGAGCTTGCGGACGTGGTCGAAGACCCCGGTGTAGGTCGCGGGGTTGGACCGGGGGGTCCGGCCGATCGGCGACTGGTCAACGTGGATCACCTTGTCGACCTGGTCGAAGCCCTCGATCCGGGTGTGCCGTCCCGGGACTGTCCGCGCGTTGTAGATCTGCTTGGCCAACGCCGTGTAGAGGATGTCGTTGACCAGCGTCGACTTGCCGGAACCGGAGACGCCCGTGACCGCGGTGAGCATGCCGAGTGGGAAGGCCGCGTCGACGTCGCGGAGGTTGTGCTCCTTCGCCCCGCGCACGACGAGCTCACGGCCCTCGGTCCGCGGACGGCGTACCTCGGGGACCGGGATCTCCTTGCGGCCCGACAGGTAGAGGCCGGTCTCGGAGTCGGGGTGGTTCAGGAGCTCCTCAACCGGACCGGAGACGACGACCTGGCCCCCGTGCTCGCCGGCTCCGGGCCCGATGTCGACGACCCAGTCGGCGACCCGGATGGTGTCCTCGTCGTGCTCGA
>JAUYLL010000121.1 GCA_030698375.1 Nocardioides sp.
CCGCATTACGGTACGCGGGCCCCGAAGAGGCGGTCAAACCGGCCCTAGCACGCTGCTCACCCGGCCCCTTGCGCCGACACGCCCGGAAGCGCGCGTAGCCTGTGGACAACTTCTTGCTGGGCCGATCCGCCGCTTGTTAGCGTCGACGCCAGGCACTGCTCCGGCCCCCCGGGTGAGCAGGCAGGACACGCACCGACCACACGTACACAAGGTGTGGACAACCATGTGGACACAGACTGTCCCGGCTCGCCCACCCAGTAGCACCCGACCCCGAGAAGGGCAGCGCTCACGATGGACTCCGACCCCACCGCTCCCGACCATTCACCTGTGCCCGACCTGGCCCAGGTCTGGAGCAGCCTGGTCAACGACCTGCCCAGCAACCAGCGCGGCTGGTTCGCCAACTCCCGCCCGGTGACCCTCCACGAGGGCACCGCCATCGTCGCGGTCCCCAACGAGTTCACCCGCAACCAGCTGGAGGGCCGGCTGCGGACCCGGCTCGAGGACGCCCTCACCGAGGCCCTGCGCCAGCGGGTCCGCCTCGCCGTGACCGTCGACCACGAGCTCGACACCTCGGCCGTGCTCCGCAGCGGTACGCCGGAGGACGGCCGCCCCGCCGACTACTCCCCGGGGTACGCCGACGGTCCGGAGTACCCGCGCTACGACGACCGGGACACCGATGACCAGCCAAGTCGATTCCACGACTTGTCGACAAATAACCTTATGGATACGTCACAGCCGGCACGGCGCGCCTTCGACCCCGCCGCCCCGCCGCCGGCCCCGGCGCGCCCGGCCAGCGCCCTCGAGACCCGGCTGAACCCCAAGTACGTCTTCGACACCTTCGTCATCGGGTCGTCCAACCGGTTCGCCCACGCCGCCGCGGTCGCGGTCGCCGAGGCGCCCGGCAAGGCCTACAACCCGCTCCTGGTGTACGGCGACTCCGGACTCGGCAAGACCCACCTGCTGCATGCCATCGGCCACTACGTGCGCAGCCTCTACAACGGGGCCCGGGTCCGCTACGTCTCCTCGGAAGAGTTCACCAACGAATTCATCAACGCGATCCGCGACGACAAGGTCGCCGGCTTCCAGCGGCGCTACCGCGACGTCGACGTGCTGCTGATCGACGACATCCAGTTCCTCGAGGGCAAGATCCAGACCCAGGAGGAGTTTTTCCACACCTTCAACACCCTCCACAACGCCAACAAGCAGATCGTCATCAGTTCCGACCGTGCACCGAAGCGGTTGGAGGCGCTCGAGGACCGGCTCCGCAACCGATTCGAGTGGGGCCTGATCACCGACGTCCAGCCCCCCGACCTCGAGACGCGGATCGCGATCCTGCGCAAGAAGGCGGCCACCGAGCGGATGACCGCCCCGCCGGACGTCCTCGAGTTCATCGCCTCGAAGATCCAGACGAACATCCGCGAGCTCGAGGGGGCGCTCATCCGGGTGACCGCCTTCGCCAGCCTCAACCGCCAGGACGTCGACCTCACCCTCGCCGAGATCGTCCTCAAGGACCTGATCCCCGAGGGTGGTGAGCCCGAGATCACCGCAGCCCTGATCATCGCCCAGACGGCCGCCTACTTCGGCCTCTCCATCGACGACCTCTGCGGTTCCAGCCGAAGCCGGGTGCTCGTCACCGCCCGGCAGATCGCGATGTACCTGTGCCGCGAGCTCACCGAGCTCTCCCTGCCCAAGATTGGCCAGCAGTTCGGCGGCCGCGACCACACCACCGTGATGCACGCCGACAAGAAGATCCGTCAGCTCCTGGCCGAGCGCCGCAGCGTCTACAACCAGGTCACCGAGCTCACGAACCGGATCAAGCAGCAGGCACGCCAGCCCTGAGCCACCCCATCAGACCCCGTCTGCCTGTCGACAACCCTGTGGACGAACAGCGCCCAGCACGACAATTCCTGTGAGGCGACCGGGGACGAACGGGGGACCCAGGAGCTGCGTCCCGAGGAAGCCCTGCTCGTCCCCACTCTGTCCACAGGCCCACCGGGACGGACAAATGGCACCTGACCTGGGCAGACACGAGTTATCCACAGTATCCACCGAAGCGATGACTACGAAGAGTCTCTCTATCTCGGAACCACTCGACACCACCAAGCGGGCCCCGACCTGTGGACGACGCACCTCCCGCCCCCGCTGAGGTCGACCCGCACAGCGCCCCGCTACCCGCCCCACCGCCTGCCGTGGCAGGATGCGCCTCCCCTGTCCAACCCACAGGGCCAAACCCGAGGTACCCAGCGCACGGAGGTCGTCGTGAAGTTCACCGTCGAGCGGGACGTGCTGGCCGACGCCGTGGCGTGGGCGGCCCGCAGCCTGCCTGTGCGCCCCAGCGTCCCCGTCCTCGCCGGACTCCTCATCGAGGCCGGCGACGTCGAGGGAACCGAGGGCCTGCGGTTGTCCACGTTCGACTACGAGACCTCGGCCCGCGCCATGATCAACGCCGATGTCAGCGGCGAGGGCAAAGCCCTGGTCTCCGGTCGCCTGCTCGCCGACATCTGCCGCAGCCTGCCGAACAAGCCGGTCGAGATGACCCTCGAGGGTGCCAAGGTCTCGCTCACCTGCGGATCGGCGCGCTTCAGCCTGCAGACCCTCCCGGTCGACGACTACCCGACGCTGCCCGACATGCCCGCCGCGACCGGCACCGTGAGCAGCGACCTCTTCGCCCACGCCGTTGCCCAGGCCGTCACCGCCGCCGGTCGCGACGACATGCTCCCGGTGCTGACCGGTGTCCGCATCGAGATCGACGGCTCCTCGATCGCGCTGCTCGCCACCGACCGGTTCCGGCTCTCCCACCGCGAGCTCACCTGGAACCCGCACACCCCCGACGTCACCGCCGCCGCGCTCGTCCCGGCCAAGGTCCTGGCCGACACGGCCAAGTCGCTCACCGGCGGCGGCGAGATCGCGATCGCGCTATCGGCCACCGGCAGCGGCGAGGGCATCATCGGCTTCGAGGGCCAGGCGGGAGGCGGGGTCCGGCGTACGACGACCCGCCTGCTCGACGGCGAGTTCCCGAAGGTGCGCAGCCTCTTCCCCGCCGACCACGCGACCATTGCGCGGGTCGACAAGGCGGCCCTGATCGAGTCGGTCAAGCGCGTCGCCCTGGTCGCCGAGCGCAACACCGCGGTCCAGCTGGCCTTCGCCGACGGCACCCTGACCCTCGACGCCGGCAGCGGCGACGAGGCGCAGGCGACCGAACTCATCGACGCCAGCGTCGAGGGCGAGGGGATCACCACCGGCTTCAACCCGCAGTTCCTGCTCGACGGGCTCACCGCGCTGGAGGCCCCGTTCGTGGAGCTCGCCTTCACCCAGGCGTCGAAGCCCGTGGTGATGGCCGGCGCCCCGGCGGCCGACGAGCCCGCCAACCTCGACTTCCGCTACCTGCTCATGCCCCGCCGGCTGCTCTCCTGACGCAGCCCGGCCCGCCGTCCCCGCCGACGAGTAGCCTGCAGGACATGCACCTGGGACTCGTCGGCCTCGGCAAGATGGGCGGCAATATGCGCGAGCGGCTGCGCCGCGGTGGGCACACCGTCACCGGCCACGACCGCGACCCGGACCTCGCCGACGTCGCCGACCTCCCGGCGCTGGTCGAGGCGCTCCCCTCCCCCAAGGTGGTGTGGGTGATGGTGCCGGCCGGCGAGATCACCGACGCGGTCCTCGGCGAGCTCGGCGAGCTCCTCGGCGAGGGCGACGTCGTCGTCGACGGGGGAAACTCCCGCTGGACCGACGACGAGAAGCACGCCGCGATGCTGGCCGAGAAGGGCATCGGTTTCGTCGACTGTGGCGTCTCCGGCGGAGTCTGGGGCCTGGAGAACGGCTACGCGCTGATGGCCGGCGGCAGTGCGGAGGATGTCGCGAAGGTGCGGCCGGCCTTCGACACCCTCAAGCCCGAGGGCGAGTTCGGCTGGGTGCATGCCGGCCGCGTCGGTGCCGGCCACTTCTCCAAGATGGTCCACAACGGCATCGAGTACGCGGTCATGCAGGCCTACGCCGAGGGTTACGAGCTCCTGGAGACCGTCGACGCGGTCGACAACGTCACCGAGGTCTTCCGCTCCTGGCGCGAGGGCACCGTGATCCGGTCGTGGCTGCTCGACCTGCTCGTCGCCTCGCTCGACGACACCCCGCACCTGCAGGGCATCCGCGGCTACGCCGACGACTCGGGCGAGGGCCGCTGGACGGTGGAGGCGGCGATCGAGCACGCGGTGCCGACCCCCGCGATCGCGGCGTCGCTCTTCGCCCGCTTCGCCTCGCGCCAGGACCAGAGCCCTGCAATGAAGGCGGTCGCGGCGATGCGCAACCAGTTCGGTGGCCACGCGATGCAGACCGACGCCCCGCCCACGACCGACGACACCGACGACCTGGGTGGTGCCCCGGCCGCCGGTCGTTCGGAGAGCCCCACCGAGAGCTAGGACCCGTGCACGTCTCCGCGCTGACCCTCCACGACTTCCGGTCCTACCCCGAGATCGCGGTTGAGCTGGGCCCCGGGCCGAGCGCCTTCGTGGGCCGCAACGGCCAGGGGAAGACCAACCTCGTCGAGGCTGTCGACTACCTCTCCCGGCTCTCCTCCCACCGGGTCTCCTCCGACGCACCCCTGGTGCGGGCCGGTGCACAGCGCGCCGTGGTCCAGGCCGAGGTGGTGCGCGACGGCCGCAGCGCCCTGCTGGAGATCGAGATCCACCCGGGCTCCTCGAACAAGGCGCGGATCAACCGCTCGCCCCTGCCCCGGGCCCGTGAGCTGCTCGGCCTGGTCCGCACCGTCGTGTTCTCGCCCGAGGATCTCGCCCTGGTCAAGGGCGACCCGAGCGACCGGCGCCGCTTCCTCGACGACCTTCTGGTCCTCCGTGCCCCCCGGTACGCCGGCGTGCGCTCGGACTACGACCGGGTGCTGCGCCAGCGCAACACCCTGCTGAAGACCGCGGGCGGCGCACGGCGCGGAGCCCAGGACGGCGCGCTGGCCACCCTGGAGGTGTGGGACAGCCACTTGGCCCGCACGGGCGCGGAGATCCTCGCCGGCCGGGTGGCCCTGGTCGACGCGCTCGGCCCGCTGGTCGGCAAGGCCTACGAGCAGGTGGCCCGCGGGGCCCGTCACGACGACGCGACGCTGGACTACAAGACCGCGCTCGAGCTCCCCGAGGGTGCGGCACCTGCGCGGGCCGACCTCGAGCAGGCGATCCTCGAGGCGCTGGCCGAGCGGCGGAAGGACGAGCTCGACCGCGGGGTCAGCCTGGTCGGTCCGCACCGCGACGACCTCACCCTGGGCCTGGGCCCGCTGCCGGCCAAGGGGTACGCGAGCCACGGGGAGTCCTGGTCGTTCGCGCTGGCGTTGCGCCTGGCGTCGTACGACCTGCTTCGTGCCGACGGCGACGACCCGATCCTCGTCCTCGACGACGTGTTCGCCGAGCTCGACACCCGTCGCCGCGACCAGCTCGCCGAGCGGGTCGCCGGTGCGGAGCAGGTGCTGGTGACCGCGGCCGTGCCCGGCGACGTGCCCGCGGGCCTGACCGGCGCCCGGTACGACGTGGCCGACGGGAGGGTGACCCGTGTCGGATGAGGACCCCACTCCCCCGGAGCCGGCTCCGGACGCCCCCCGGGCCGAGGGCCTCGACCTGGCGCGCAGCATCGCGCGGTCGCTGGCCGGCAACACCCGCGCTCGCCGCGGCCCCCGCCCCGGGTCACGCCGACAGCGGACGGTGCCGTCGGCCTCCGGCGCCCACCCCGACGACCGCGACCCGCAGTCGGTCGAGGGCACCATCGGGCGGTTGATCGCGGAGCAGGGCTGGGGCACCGACATCCGGGTGCACGGCGTCTTCACCCGCTGGGACGCCATCGTCGGCCGCGAGGTCGCCCAGCACTGCACGCCGGAGTCCTTCCACCCCGGCGACCCGACGGCCGCGGACCCCCGGGGCCGGGTCGGACGGCTGGTGGTCCGGACGGACTCGACGGCGTGGGCCACCCAGGTCCGGATGCTCGCCCCCACCGTCGTACGGCGGCTCAACGAGGAGCTGGGCGAGGGCACCATCGGTGTCATCGACGTCCAGGGACCGCGCGGTCCGACCTGGCGCAAGGGCCCGCGATCGGTCCGCGACGGCCGCGGTCCGCGGGACACCTACGGCTGATCCCGGGCCCGACACCATGCGGCCGTCACAGACGATCTGCGGCGGCCGCCGCTGTAGGGGCCCCTGGTCGGGCCCCCACAAGGCGCCCCGAGGTGCCCTCACCGGCCTCTCAGGGCAGTCCGGGGGCCGCTCCACCCCCAAATCAGCCCTGTGGGGGGCCGTTCTGAGGCGTTCCACGGGCTATACTCGGCATCGGTCGCCCTGGGAGGCACGTGCCTACCCGGACGACCTTCGTCGTGTCCGCGTCCCGCCGTGCCCAGCGGCGGCCGGCGGACTCCACGAGTCCCGCTCCCTTCGACGAAGAGGTTGCCTCCGTGGCATCTGACGTGCCCCCGCAGAACCCCGCCGACAGTGGTCCCGCCTCCGAGGCGCTGGATCCCTCCGACCCGGACGCGGTGGCCGCCGCCGCCGCGGCCCTGGCGCCGGCCACCGAGGGGCACGCCGTCGAGGCCGGCAAATACGACGCCTCGGCGATCCAGGTGCTCGAGGGCCTCGAGGCGGTCCGCAAGCGGCCCGGCATGTACATCGGCTCCACCGGCGAGCGCGGCCTGCACCACCTGGTGTGGGAGGTCGTCGACAACTCCGTCGACGAGGCGTTGGCCGGCTACTGCGACCGGGTCGAGGTCGGCGTCCTCCCCGACGGCGGCATCGAGGTCGTGGACAACGGCCGCGGCATCCCCGTCGACCCGCCGCCCGGCCAGGACCTCCCGGCGGTCACCGTCGTGCTCACCGTCCTGCACGCCGGCGGCAAGTTCGGCGGTGGCGGATACAAGGTCTCCGGCGGGCTCCATGGCGTCGGCGTCTCGGTCGTCAACGCGCTGAGCAAGCGGGTCGAGGTCGAGATCAAGCGCGACGGGTACCGCTGGAGCCAGTCGTTCACGTACGGCGTCCCGAACGCACCGCTGGAGCGCCACGAGGAGACGCAGGAGACCGGCACCACCACGCGCTTCTGGCCGGCCGACGACATCTTCGAGACCACGCACTTCTCCTTCGAGACGATCGTGAACCGGTTCCGTGAGATGGCCTTCCTCAACAAGGGCCTGGAGATCGTCGTCCGCGACCAGCGGCCCGAGGCCGTGCAGATCGCCGAGGCGGAGGCCGACGAGACCGTCACCGACGAGGTGGAGATCGCGGAGCGTGCGCCCGCCGGCGGGGGCAGCACCACGGCCGGGATGGAGCGTCGCTTCCGCTACGACCGGGGGCTCGTCGACTACGTCGAGCACCTCAACCGGTCCAAGGACACCGCCAACCCGACGATCATCAGCTTCGAGGCCGAGCACCCCGCGGTCGGCATGAGCCTCGAGATGGCGATGCAGTGGAACACCACCTACAACGCCTCGGTGCACACCTTCGCCAACACGATCAACACCCACGAGGGTGGCACCCACGAGGAGGGCTTCCGCTCATCACTGACCTCCCTCATCAACCACTGGGGTGAGCAGTGGGCGCTGATCAAGAAGAAGGAGGACCGGGTCTCCGGCGACGACATCCGCGAGGGCCTGACCGCCATCATCTCCATCAAGCTCGGTGACCCGCAGTTCGAGGGCCAGACGAAGACCAAGCTCGGCAACACCGAGGCCCGCAGCTTCGTGCAGAAGGTCGTCTACGAGCAGCTCGGCGCCTGGCTGGAGAAGAACCCCGCGGAGGGCCGCGACATCGTCCGCAAGTCCCAGGCCGCGGCGTCGGCGAGGATCGCGGCGCGCAAGGCCCGCGAGCTGGCCCGCAGCCGCAAGGGCCTCCTCGGCGGCGGCGGCCTGCCCGGCAAGCTCGCCGACTGCCAGTCGACGAACCCCACGGAGTGCGAGGTCTTCATCGTCGAGGGCGACTCGGCAGGCGGCTCCGCGAAGCAGGGCCGTGACTCCCGGGTGCAGGCGATCCTGCCGATCCGCGGCAAGATCCTCAACGTCGAGAAGGCCCGCATCGACAAGGTGCTCGCCAACACCGAGGTGCAGGCGATCATCTCCGCCCTCGGCACGGGCATCCAGGAGGAGTTCGACCTCGAGAAGCTGCGCTACCACAAGGTTGTGCTGATGGCCGACGCCGACGTCGACGGCCACCACATCAACACCTTGCTGCTCACGCTGCTGTTCCGTTTCATGCGCCCTCTCATCGAGCACGGCTACGTCTACATGGCCCAGCCGCCGCTGTACCGCCTGCGCTGGAGCAAGCCCCACGAGCACGAGTTCGTCTACTCCGACTCCGAGCGTGACGCGCTGCGCATCGCGGGCATCGAGGCGGGCAAGAAGCTGCCCAAGGAGAACGCGGTGCAGCGCTACAAGGGTCTGGGCGAGATGAACGCCGACGAGCTGTGGGAGACCACGATGGACCCGACCCAGCGGCTGCTGCTCCAGGTGACGCTCGACGACGCCGCCCAGGCCGACGAGATCTTCTCCATCCTCATGGGCGAGGACGTCGTCCAGCGCCGCTCCTTCATCCAGCGCAACGCCAAGGACGTCCGTTTCCTAGACATCTGAGCGTGGTCTCGCCGTACCGCCCTCCCCCGACGCTCGACGGAAAGTGAACGATGACTGAGACCCCCACCGACAGCCCCGGCGGCCGTATCGAGCCGATCGAGTTGCAGACCTCGATGCAGCGCTCGTACATCGACTACGCGATGGCGGTCATCGTCGGCCGGGCCCTGCCCGACGTGCGCGACGGTCTCAAGCCGGTGCACCGCCGGGTGCTCTACGCGATGTACGACGGCGGATACCGCCCCGACCGGGGGTTCTCCAAGTGCAGCCGGGTCATCGGTGACGTCATGGGTCAGTACCACCCCCACGGCGACACCGCGATCTACGACACCCTCGTCCGCCTCGCGCAGCCGTGGGTGATGCGCAACCCGCTGGTGAAGGGTCAGGGCAACTTCGGCTCGCCGGGCAACGACCCCGCCGCGGCGATGCGGTACACCGAGTGCCGGATGGCGCCGCTGGCGATGGAGATGGTCCGCGAGATCGACGAGGACACCGTCGACTTCCAGGCCAACTACGACGGTCGCTCCCAGGAGCCGACCATCCTCCCCAGCCGGTACCCGAACCTGCTGGTCAACGGGTCGGCCGGCATCGCGGTCGGCATGGCCACGAACATCCCGCCCCACAACCTCACCGAGGTCGCCTCGGCGGCGACATGGGCCCTCGAGCACCCCGACGCCACGCGGGAGGAGCTCCAGGACGCCATCATCGAACGGGTCAAGGGCCCCGACTTTCCCAACGGCGCGCTCATCGTGGGCCGCCAGGGCATCGAGCAGGCCTACCGCACCGGCCGGGGCTCGGTCACCCAGCGGGCCGTGATCGACGTCGACGAGGACGCCAAGGGCCGCACGCTCCTGGTGATCAGCGAGCTGCCCTACATGGTCAACCCCGACAACCTCGCGCTGAAGATCGCCGAGCTCGCCGACTCCGGCAGGGTGCAGGGCATCGCCGACGTCCGCGACGACTCATCCTCGCGCACCGGCCAGCGGCTCGTCGTGGTCCTGAAGCGCGACGCAGTCGCCCGGGTGGTCCTCAACAACCTGCTCAAGCACACCGAGCTGCAGACGAACTTCAGCGCCAACATGCTCGCCCTCGTCGACGGGGTGCCGCGCACGCTGACGATCGACCAGTTCATCTCCCACTGGGTCGCCCACCAGGTCGAGGTCATCCAGCGGCGCACCCGCTTCCGCCTGCGGGAGGCGGAGAAGCGCGCCCACATCTACCGGGGCCTGGCCAAGGCGCTCGACATGCTCGACGAGGTCATCGCGCTGATCCGGCGCTCCCCCGACGTCGACGACGCCCGCACCGGCCTCATCGACCTGCTCGAGATCGACGAGGTCCAGGCCAACGAGATCCTGGCGATGCAGCTGCGCCGGCTCGCAGCCCTGGAGCGCCAGAAGATCATCGACGAGCTGACCCGGATCGAGCTCGAGATCGCCGACCTCGAGGACATCCTCGCCTCCGAGCCCCGCCAGCGTCAGATCATCTGCGACGAGCTCGGCGAGACCGTCGCCAAGTTCGGCAGCGACCGACGCAGCCAGATCATCGCTGCCGACGGCGACCTCTCGATGGAGGACCTCATCCCCGACGAGGAACTCGTCGTGACGATCACCCGCGGTGGGTACGCCAAGCGCACCCGCGCCGACCTCTACCGCACGCAGAAGCGCGGCGGGAAGGGCGTGCGCGGCGCGGCGCTCAAGGGCGACGACGTCGTCGAGCACTTCATGGCCACCTCGAACCACCACTGGCTGCTGTTCTTCACCACCGCCGGCCGGGTCTACCGGACCAAGGCCTACAACCTTCCCGAGGCCTCGCGCGACGCCAAGGGTGGCCACGTCGCCGGGCTGCTGTCCTTCCAGCCCGACGAGTCCATCGCGCAGGTCCTGGCGATCCGCGACTACGACCAGGCGCCGTACCTCGTGCTCGCCACCCGCAGCGGCCTGGTGAAGAAGACCCGGCTGGCCGACTACAACTCCCCCCGGCAGGCCGGCGTCATCGCGATCAACTTCCGCGAGGACCACGACGAGCTGATCGGCGCCGAGCTGGTCGACTCCGCCGACGAGATCCTGCTGGTCTCCCGCAAGGGCCAGTCGGTGCGCTTCCGCGCCGACGACGGTCAGCTGCGTCCGATGGGGCGCGCGACCAGTGGCGTCACCGGGATGAAGTTCCGGGGTGGCGACGACCTGCTCTCGATGTCGGTGATCCGGGCTGAGCAGGTCGCGGCCGAGGAGGCCGCCGAGGCGCGTGCCGCGGCCGCCGGCGAGTCCACCGAGGCCGGGGACCTGCCCGACGTCAAGGAGCAGTACGTCTTCACGATCACCGACGGCGGGTTCGCCAAGCGCACCCGGATCTCGGAGTACCGCGTCCAGTCGCGTGGCGGGCTCGGCATCAAGGCGATGAAGCTCGACAACGAGGAGCGGGGCATCCTCGTGGGCGCCTTCATCGTCGAAGAGGGTGACGAGGTGCTGTCGGTCACCGCCCTGGGACAGGTCGTGCGCAGCCCGATCAACGAGCACTTCCGCGCCACCGGCCGGTCCACGATGGGCGTGAAGTTCGTCAGCCCGAAGTCCGGGGACGAGGTCGCGGTGGTCGCCCGCAGCGTGGAGAAGGCCATCGACGAAGCCATCGAGGAGGCCGCCGAGGAGGCGGCCGAGGACACCGCTGAGGACGCGGCCACCGGGGCGCTCGAGGAGGCCGGTGCGGCAGACGAGACGCCGGGCTCGGTCACGGATGCCACAATCGAGGCCGACCGATCCGACGACGAGGAGTCGTGATGACCGACCGCCCCGCTGAGGCGCAACGAAGCCGGGACGACAAGACGCGCTCCGATCGGAAGGACACGACCGACAAGTCGACCAAGAGCCCGCTTACCGAGCGGGTCCAGGCCGCCCTCGCCGGACCGGGCACGTCCTCGGCGCCGGGGCAGCCCGCGGCGGAGCGCGGCAGCACCCGCACCGCACGACTGCGGCTGACCCGGTTGGACCCCTGGTCGGTGATGAAGACCTCGTTCCTGCTCTCCATCGCGTTCGGGATCGTCACCGTGGTCGCGGTCGCGATCGTCTGGGGGGTCTTGGGGGCTGCGGGTGTCTGGGAGTCGATCAACACCAGCGTCCAGCAGATCGTCGGCGGTGACGCCGAGAGCAGCTTCGACGTCGAGGACTACCTCGGCGCCGAGCGGATCCTCGGCTTCACCGTGCTGATCGCCGTGGTCGACGTCATCCTCATCACCGCGATCGCGACGCTCTCGGCGTTCCTCTACAACCTCGCGGCCGCGCTCCTGGGCGGCCTCGAGGTCACGCTCGCCGAGGACGACCGCTGAGTCGTGCCGACGGTCCTCCGAGGCGATTTCGGGCGGTGCGCCCCCGTGCGGTAACCTTCCCCGGCGGTGCCCGGAGGACCCTGTCCGGCGCGTGCACCACCCACCCGGGCCTATAGCTCAGACGGTTAGAGCGCTTCCCTGATAAGGAAGAGGTCAGAGGTTCAAGTCCTCTTAGGCCCACCAGCACCCAGCTCCACCCACGCCCGCGAAGGAACCCGGATATGAAGAAGCTCCTGATCCTCGCCCTCACCGCGGCCGGGGCCGTCCTTGCCGGCAAGAAGCTGCAGGCCAGCAAGGCCGAGCAGGACCTGTGGGCCGAGGCGACCGACAGCGTCACGCCGGCCAGCTGATCGCCGTACGGCGGGGTGCCCGCCGTACCGTTCCACCCAGGGGCCTTGGCGCAATTGGTAGCGCACCTGCTTTGCAAGCAGGGGGTTAGGGGTTCGAGTCCCCTAGGCTCCACCAGTACGGCGACGTTCGCCCAGCCAGAGATGGACCTCTCCACCTGCACGCGCCGGACCCAGCAGACGAGTAGTCGGCGCCATGCTCACGACTTCCCCCTCCTCTTGGATCGATCCCGGGGCAAGACATCCTCATGTGGGGCACCGTCCCAGTGACCATGCCCGGATCCCTCAACCCTGAGGCGGTTCCGGACGCGGCTGGTAAAGGTCGACCAACCGCAGCAGCTCCATCGGAATCGGGAAAGCGATCGTGGAGTTCCGCTCGGCACCGAGTTCGATCAACGTGCCCAGCACTCGCAACTGCATGGCGGCCGGATGCTCCTCCAGAACCAACGCGGCCTCGCCGAGGTTCGCCGCCGCCTCCTTCTCGCCGAGCGAGTGGATCACCTTGGCTCGTCGGTCCCGCTCAGCCTCAGCCTGGCTGGCCATGGCGCGCCGCATGTTCTCAGGCAAGATCACGTCCTTGACCTCGACGAGCGTGACCTTCACACCCCATGGGTCGGTGACCCCGTCGATCACCTGCTGCAGCTTCTGGTTCACCTCGTCGCGTTTGGTCAGGAGGTCGTCCAGGGTGGTCTGGCCGAGAATGCCCCGAAGGGTCGTCTGCGCCACCTCCTGGGTGCCAAACCGGTAGTCGTCGATCGACAGGACCGAGCGAACCGCCTCGATCACGTTGAAGTAGACGACCGCGTTCACGTGAACGGTGACGTTGTCCCGGGTGATGATGTCCTGGGGCGGGATGTCGTATGTCTGGGTCCGGAGGTTGACCCGGATCAGCTGGTCGATGATCGGGATGATGATGATCAGCCCGGGCCCTTTGAGCGGCTGGATCCTGCCAAGTCGAAGGATGACCCCGCGTTCGTACTCCGGCAAGACCTTGATCGCCGCCGCGATGAGGGCGGCCACCGCGATGACCGCGATCGCAATGCCGATGAGTGTCCCGTTGGTCATGGCGGGTCCTTTCCTAGCTCCGATGTCTGCTGGTCGACGGCCTCTTCGGCGGTTGGGTCCACGAGCAGCACCAGTCCGTCCATGCCGACCACTCGCGCCTGACCACCCGGCTGCAGTGGCGGTCCGATGCTTCGCAGCGACCACCAGGCACCCTCGGTGAAGCCACGCCCCGTGGCCCCGTTCGCCTCCAGTACCGGCACCAGGTGGCCGGTGAGCAGGTCCGCGCCGGTCGTCGTGGAGGGTGCCGAACGGGTGCGGAACGCGAGTCTGCCGGCGATGACTGCGGCGACGAACATGACGATCGCCAAGGGCAGTGCCGCGGTCAGGTCGACGGAAACCCCCTGGGCGTCGTCGAAGAGGAACAGGGCAGAGAGCACCAGCACGACAGCACCGCCGAACGCGAAGCCGGCCACCCCGGGCACGAGCACCTCGGCCACAAACAGCGCCATCGCCACCGCGAGCAGAAGCAGGCCGACTGCGGTTACCGGAAGCACCGAAAGGCTGTACAGCGCCAGCAGGAGGGCGACGGCCCCGGTCGCACCGGCCACCCCGACACCGGGTGTGGCTAGCTCGTAGATCAGGCCGAGGGTGCCCAGGGTGAGCAGCAGAAAGGTGAAGTTGGGGTCCGCCAGAGCCTGGAGAGCGCGGCGGAACGGGCCCATGTCACTTCGCTCGACCGCCGCCCCCGCCGTGCGCACCGTCACCCGCCGCTCGCCGGCCACCGTGACCGTCCGGCCGTCCGCTGCCTGGAGCGCTGCGGACAGCGACGAAGCCTTGGCGTCGATGGCACCCAGCTCGAGGGCCTCGTCAACGGCGGCGGAACGGCCTTCTCTCACCGTGTCCCCCGCGAAGTCGACGTCACGACCCCTGTGCTCCGCCAGCGCCTCCGCCTGCGCCGCAGCGTCGTTCACGATCTTGTCCGACACGGTTTCGCCCTCGAGTCCCACCGGCGTAGCCGCGCCGATCGCGGTGCCTGGCGCCATCACCGCAACGTGGGCCGCGAACGTGATGATCGCGCCGGCCGAGCCGGCACGAGCCCCTTCGGGGCTGACGTAGACGATGACCGGCACCTGACTCGCCAAGGTGGCGCCGACGATGTCGCGCATCGCCTCGAGCAGGCCACCGGGGGTGTCCAGCTCGATGACGTACGCCGAGTACCCGCCTTCGGCGGTGCGGGCGAGCCCATCCCTGATGTGATCGGCCACGACGGGTGTGATCGGGGTGTCCACCCGAGTCACCAGGACACGGTTCGTGGACTCCTCGGCTGACGAGCTTCCGGACACGAGCAACCCGGCCGCGACGACCCCACCGAGCACGGCCACCAGGAGCCGCCTCGCCAACACCGTGCCTGGGATCACCGTGCTCACATCCTTCGACTCGATGCTACTGCGCCGGTTGTGGTGTCGCGCTGCCTCGGCTCCGTCGTCATCACTTGGGTCCTCGCCGCAGGCGGTGGCGGTCAGAGCGAGGCCGAGCCCACGTCCGGGTCGGTACGCCCGGAGGTGGTGGCAGGGGCGTGCCGACCGGGACCTGGGCACGCACAAAGGCGGGTGAGAGCTACCCGATCTCGTTGGCTCGGCGTAGCTCCCGCACTTCGCGTTGAAGCTGAGCGGGTGGGCCGCGCGACTACGGGCATGTGCCAGAGTGCCAGAAATTCATCCAGCTCTGTCGTCGGGGAGTGACCCGCCATGACGCCGAACACCATCGGCTTTGCTTTGCTGGTCCTCGGACTGTTCCTGCTCATCGGGAAGGTCATCCGTGTCAAGGTCGGGCTGGTGCAGAGGCTGTTCCTCCCGAGTTCGGTGATGGGCGGGGCGCTCATCTTGTTGCTCGGACCGCAGGTGCTCGGTCGGTTCACCGGGCCGTGGGGTGAGCCCGGGCTGTTCACCGAGCCGATGGTCGACGTGTGGCGGGTGCTGCCGGGTCTGCTCATCAGCGTCGTTTTCGCGACGATGTTCCTGGGTCAGGAGTTGCCGACGCCCAGGCGGGCGGCCAAGCTCGTCGGGCCGCAGCTCTCGCTGGGTATCGCCCTCGGATCAGGCATGTATGTGGTGGGCCTCCTCCTCGCCGGGCTCATCCTCGTACCGATGCTGTCGGCCAGCCCGATGACGGGTGCCCTGATCGAGATCGGCTTCGAGGGTGGCCACGGCACTGCCGCCGGGATGCGCGGGGTGATGGAGGACCTCGGGTTCGGCGAGGGTGCGGACCTCGCGGTCGGCCTGGCGACCGTCGGCATCGTCGCCGGGATCATCATCGGCATCGCACTCATCAACTGGGCGGTGCGCACGGGCCGGACCGAGATCCTCAAGGGTGCCCTCGATGCCTCCGTCGAGGAGCAGAAGGGCTTCTTCGCCCAAGGCGAGAAGCACAGCGCCGGCACGATGACGAGCCGCCCGGCTTCCATCGAGCCTCTCTCCCTGCACGTGTCCGTCGTCGCCGTCGCCATCCTCATTGGCTGGTGCGTCCTCGAGGTGCTGCGGTGGATCGAGCAGCAGACCTACGCCAGTGTCTTGATCAACGGCGACACGCCGCTCGAGATCTTCGCTTACGTCCCGCTGTTCCCCCTCGCTCTCCTCGGTGGCCTCGCCCTGCAGGTCATCGCGAAGATGGTCGGTGCAGCGCATCTCATCGACCACCAGATCATGCTCCGCATCCAGGGATGGGCGCTCGACTTCCTGATCGTCGCCGCGGTCGGCACGCTCTCTCTCGAGGCGATCGGTGAGAACCTCGGCGCCTTCACGCTTCTCGCAGTTGCAGGCATCGTCGCCAACGTTGGGGTCTTCCTCTGGCTCGCCCCGCGAATCTTCGGTCGGTATTGGTTCGAGCGCGGAATCGGTGACTTCGGCCAGTCCATGGGAGTCACCGCAACCGGTCTCATTCTCATGCGCGCCGCTGACCCGGATGCCGAGAGCCCGGCCCTCGAGGCCTTCGGCTACAAGCAGCTCTTCTTCGAGCCGTTCTTCGGCGGCGGGCTCGTCACCGCGCTCGCGGTGCCGATCATCTTCCTCACCGGGGTCTGGCCGCTCTTCTTCGCCATGCTCGTGGTGTGGCTCGTCGCCGTCGGCGTCGGCTGGTTCTACTTCAAGCCGCGCGCGGAGCAGGAACGCGCCGAATACGCCGCTGCCGTCAAGAAGTGAGCCGAGTCCGTCACCACCGGCTGACCGCGCCGGCTACCAGCCCCGCGTACCCGGCTCGCCCTTGAACGGACCGGTCACCCGTGAGGTGATCCAGCCGCCGTAGAACCCCTAGGCTCCACCATGTGATCTCAGAGATCCCGGACAGGTCGGAACCCAGAACTCGGGTCCGGCCTTCTGTGTTTTCCCGGTTGTGGTCCGGGTGGTCGGCCTAGTGGCTGGTAGTCGCGGGTGGGGTCGATGGTGAGCTCGCGGAGGAGCTCTCCGGTGGCGGCGTTGATGACGCGGACGTGGAGGTCGTCGACGAGCTTGAGGAACTGGGTTCGTGCGTGCTCGGCGCCGATGCCGATGTGATGCATGCGGCCGTTGAGGTCGCAGGCTGAGCTTGCCGTGGCGATCGATGCGGTCGGATTGAGGCGCCCCGGTAGTCCGGGATGTCTTGAGAGATCAGTCCGGCCTGACCCTCCTGGCGCCAATGGGGGCGGCGCAAGGAGAGGGGTCGGAGCAGGGCGCCTTGAATCTCAACGGGGCATGAACCCGACACCCCAGGACGACGCCCTCGCCGCGGCCACCGCGCTCCGAGACGCGCTCGAACGAGTGGGTGCGTTCGACTCCGCCATGGGCGGCTTACGGCTACTGTCAGGATTGAAGGCAACTGCTGAGACCCGTCTGCTCGGACCACCGCGTGGATGACGCCAGTGCCTCAACTTAAGGCGCCTTCTGATGAGTCGAGCCCAGTCATTCCGCCAAGTCAGCGCAAGCTCAGGAATGGTTCGGGTGGCCATCGGAGCGTGTGCGCTGCTCGTCCTGGGCCTCTTCGGGGGAGTGTCCCCCGCGAGTGCGGCCGTGCCCCAGGCTGCCGCGCCCGTGAACCTGGGTGCCGCCGCGGGATTCTCGGCGCTCGCCGGGCCCAGCATCGCAAACACCGGAGCCGGCACCGTGATTGCGCTCGATCTCGGCGTCAGCGGCACCCTCGCCGGGTTCCCCCCGGGCACCGTGACCGGCACCACGCACATCGCCAACGCTGCCGTCGAGACGGCACATGAGGACCGACAGGCGGCGTACGACGCAGTGGCAGCCCAGACTGGCGGCACCGCGTTCTCCGGTGACCTGGCAGGCACGACCTTCACCCCGGGCCTCTACACCACCGCGGCGGCCGTCACGAACACAGGCACGATCACCCTCGACGCCGGCGGCGACCCGAACGCGCTCTTCGTCTTCCAGGTCGGCGCGGCGCTGAGCTCCGCGGCAGCCACCAAGGTCGTCCTGGCCAACGGCGCCCTCGCGCACAACGTCTACTGGCAGGTCGTCGGCGCGGTCTCGCTCGGCGCAGGCGCCAAGTGGTTCGGGACGGTGCTCGGGGCGAGCACGGTCGCCTTCGGAGAGGGCGCCTCGCTCAAGGGCCGCGCCCTGACCCCGAGCACCCTGGGCCTGGCCAACAGCCCGATCACCCGGCCCATCGACGATCTGGTCGCACCGGTCGTCACCATCAACGGTGGGCCCACGGCGTCGACCAACGACAGGACGCCACCGATCTCAGGCACGACAGACGAGCCCGGAACTCCCCTGGTGACCGTCACGATCGGGGCCCAGGTGCTGACCGCGAGGGCCGCCGACGGCGCCTGGACGATGAGCGCGAACGCCCTGGACGCCGGGACGCACGACGTGGTGGCATCCGTCACCGATCCGTCTCAGAACACCGGCACCGCGACCCAGGTGCTCACCGTGGACACCTCGGCGCCCGCCGTCACCATCACGGGCGGTGGGTATGCGGCCACGAACGACACCACCCCGACCATCTCAGGCACGACCGACGAGGTGGGAGCGCCGACTGTTGCCGTAAGCGTCGGTGGCCAGACGTTGGCCGCCACGGCCGATGCGGGTGGCGCCTGGACCGTCGATGCGGGCACCCTGTCCGAGACGTCGCACAGCGTGGTGGCGTCGGTCACCGACGACGCCGGCAACACCGGCACGGCCATCCAGGTCCTGACCGTCGACGTGACGGTGCCGGTCTTGACGATCGACGGCGGCGCGGCCCGGTCGACGTCTGACACTTCGCCGTGGACCTACGGGACCACAGCCGAGAAGGCGGGCACTCTCGTGAACGTCAGCGTGGGTGGCCAGTCTCTCACCGCGACCGTGCAGCCGGGCGGCACCTGGGGCGTGAGCGCCCAGACCCTCACGTCGGGCACGTACACCGTCCTCGCCTCGATCACCGACGCCGCCGGGAATACCGGAAGCGCGACCCAGGCGCTCACCATCGGCCCGGTCACCCCGCCGGCGGCGTACCGCCCGGACGCCGAGATCCGCCTGGGCACCGGCGCCTTCGTGGGCAGGGGCATCTACGACGTCGCCCGTCAGCGAGTGACGGCGAACGTGAAGGGCCGCCCCGCCAAAACCGTGGTCTTCAAGGTCCGTGTGACCAACCGCGGCAACGCTGCGGACCGGATGGCAGTCAAGGGCACACGGAGGAGCGCCCGGTTCGCTGTGGTCTACCTGCGTGGGAGCAAGAACGTCACCGCCGCAGTCGTCAACGGCACCTACCGGACCCGCACCCTGGTCCCAGATGGGTCGGCGCTGTTGACCGTCAGGGTGACCAAGGTCCGGGGCGTCCCGATCGGCAGCACCCGGACGTTTGCAGTCCGTGCGGCCTCGACGCACAACAGCGCCAAGGTCGATACCGTCGCTGCTGTCGTCAAGGTCGTGCGCGGCTAGATGTGATGCCCAGACAGGTTGTCCCATCTGGTGATGGGTGAGCGCTTCCCGATGGCCGAGTGACCTGCTCGGGTCCACGCTCACAGGCGCAAGAAACATGCCCCAGCAAGCCTCCGTAAATAGCCGCAAAGGCGCCGTACCTACCAGGGGGTTAGGGGTTCGAGTCCCCTAGGCTCCACCACAGGAGCCGTCGCCGCGGACCCTCGACCAGGCACCGCGCAAGCGGTAACGTCGCGCCATGGAACCTCGGTCCACGGTCAGCCGCGGGTTGCGCCGCCTCGCGCGGCGAGTCGATCCAGCGCCTCCGCCCCAACCCCCACCGCCGGCCAGCAAGAACGGGCGCCCGGGGATGGCGCCCTCGACCTCCGCGCCAGGGTCCCGGGTCGTCACCGCGGGCTTCTTCGACCAGTACCCCCGGTTCTACGAGACCAGTGAGACGTTCGCCTACCCGAGTCGGCTCAACCTGCGGCACGAGGCAATCTTCGGGGAGAACCGGGACGTGTTCGAGGGCCGTCGCGTGCTCGACATCGCGAGCCACGACGGTCGGTGGTCGTTCGCGGCCCTCCAGGCGGGCGCAGCCTCCGTGGTGGGCATCGAGGGACGCCCGGAGCTCGTCGACGCCGCGAACGCGACCTTTGCGCACTACGACGTCAGCCCCGAGCGCTACCGGTTCATCGCCGACGACATCTACCACGCGCTGGCCGAGGAGCCCTGGGAGTTCGACGTCGTCATGTGCCTGGGATTCCTCTACCACACGCTGCGGTACAACGAGCTGATGGCGAGGATCCGTCGGTGCAACCCGACGCACCTGATCATCGACACCGAGGTCGCCACCGATGACCGCGCCCTGGTCCACATCCGGGTCGAGGACATCGGTCCTCAACGCAATGCCGTCGCGGACGACTTCTCCCACGAAGGCCGTGTGCTGAGCGGCAGACCGTCCGTCAAGGGACTCGAGACGATCGTCGGTGCCTACGGCTTCGAGGTCGAGCGATACTCCGACTGGGCTGGCCTGGTTCGCGACAACCCCGAGAACGCGGACGAGTTCAAGAACTACCGCCGTGGGCGGCGGGTGACCCTGCGCTGCAAGGCACAGGACTGAGGCCTCCGGTTCTTCGCCGCACGGGGCGACTCCGTTCCTGGACCACGGATCTTGCAGAAAAACGGTCGTTGCACCCCGCGGTCGGCTTGAGATCACCGGGGCAGAGTTCTCCGGGTCATCCCCCGACAGGAACAGGCCCCTGGTGGCCGCCGAAAGAAGCGCGCATGCCGATCCCGAGCCGCAGCCGATGAGCGCGCCGGTTCTCGACGACCAGGCCCTCGTGCGGCTCGCCGACAGCGTGGACGACACCCGCGCGGCGGCCCGGTTCGCGGCGCGCTTCGTCCAGCTGCTGCCGACGCGGATCGCGCGCATCAGCGACGCGTTGCTCGTGGGTGATGTCGAGGCCGCGCTGGACGCGTCGCTGAGCCTGAAGGTCACCTCGTGCACGGCGGGCGCGCGGGAGCTCCAGGAGCTCGCGGTCGTCATCGAGGGCGACCTCCGGAGCTCGGCGATCCCCGCGGCCCGGTCGCACGCCGGGGCGCTCCCGGCGGCCGCAGACCGCGCCTGCGCGGCGCTGGAGCGCTACCTCACCGCGTGAGCGCACCCGCCTGAACCGGGCGGGTCAGCTCAGCGACTCCATGCGGTACCCCACGCCGCGCACGGTGTGGATCAACCGGGATCCCCCGCTGGCCGACGCCAGCTTGCGGCGCAGGTTCCCGATATGGACCTCGACCAGGTGCGTGTCGGTGGTCCACTCGTCGCCCCACACCGAGCGCAGCAGCGCCTCGCGGCTCCACACCCGGGCCGGGGTCCGCATCAGCTCGGCGAGCAGGTCGAACTCGGTCCGGGTCAGCTCGAGCTCGCCGCCGGCGACCCGCACGCGCCGGCCCTCGACGTCGACGCTGAGGACGCCGTGGGCGAGCACCTCGTGGTCGTTCGCCCCCGCCGGTCCGCCGACCGGCTCCACCGGCCGCCGCGGCCGCCGGAACATCGCGTTCACGCGGGCCTTGAGCTCGCGGGGCGAGAAGGGCTTGGCGAGGAAGTCGTCGGCTCCGGTCTCGAGCCCGATGAGGCGGTCCACCTCCTCGTCGCGGGCGGTGACCATCATCAGGTAGCAGTCGCTGAACTCCCGGATCCGCCGGCAGACCTCGACACCGTCCAGCCCCGGCAGCCCGAGGTCGAGGGTGATGAGGTCCGGGTCGTCGGCCCGGGCGCGGTCGACAGCCTCCCGACCGTCGCCGACCTCGGTGACGAGGAAGCCCTGAGACTCCAGGGAGAAGACGATCAGCTCACGGATGTCGACGTCGTCCTCGACCACCATCGCTCGGCGTTCGTGCTCGGGAGCGTTGCTCATGATCGGCATGATGCCAGAGCCGACCCTCGAGCTTGGCGTTCCGCCTCAGTCGGTCACGCCGGCGAGCGCGTCGTACTCGACGTGGTCGTGCGCGCAGAAGACGGTGACGTCCCCGCCGTGCGGGGTGCCGTGCTCGGTGTGGAAGGAACGCAGCCGCTCCTGGTTGGCCAGTCGCGCGTGCTTGTCGACCTGCACCATCGTCTGGAACGCCCGCAGCCCCGTGGGGCAGCGGGGCGGGTCGTCCTTCTCGGCGTGGGAGAAGTAGGCGTCCCCGGCGTGCAGGAACCACCCGCCCGAGGGCCGGCGGACCGCGACCGCGCTGTGGCCGCGGGTGTGTCCGACCAGCGGGACCAGGGCGGCGTCGCCGTCGAGGAGGGGCACCGCGCCGAAGCCGTACCAGTGGTCCGTCGCCTGCGGGTGGTGCTCGACCCAGCGCGGGCCGTGCGCCCACTGCGTGGTGCGGTACCGGTTCCTCTCCTTCGCCGTACGCCGGGCCCGCGCCGCCGCGAGCTCGTCGCCGAGGACGTGCACCCGTGCGTGCGGGAAGTCGCTCAGTCCCCCGGCGTGGTCGAGGTCGAGGTGGGTGACCACGACGTCGGTGACGTCCTCGACGGAAAAGCCCAGCCCGCGCACCTGGGAGGCCGCGGTCTCGGCCGGGTCCAGCGCGGCACCGGTGGCGAGGAGAAAAGCGCGGCCCAGCCGACGGGCCGGCTCGGCGATGTCGGCGGAACCGAAGCCGGTGTCGACGAGCACCAGGCCACCGGCGCGCTCCAGCAGCAGGCAGTGCGCGACCAGGTGGTCGGGGGCGAGCCCGGTCCGGGCAGCGAGCGGCGGCGCCATCGTGGCGCAGTTGAGGTGGTGGATCCGCGTGGTCACGCTCACAGGGTAGGGCGACGGATCGGTGCTGGGAACGCCGTACCGTGGAGTGGTGCCCCCCGGTCAGGACGCGGCCCTCGCGGACGAACGTGCGTCGTCGCCCGCGCGCGTCCTCACCTCGCCGCGGATGCTGGCCGTGCACCTGCTCGGCGCGGTCGCCGTCGGCGTCGCGCTGACCGCCGGCGTCTGGCAGTACACCGCGTGGGAGGACCGCCGCGCTGCCGAGGCCCGCGACCTGACCTCCGCCGAGCCGCGCCCGCTCGACGCCGTCATGGACGGCGACGACCCGTTCCCCGGGGAGCTCGTCGGCCTCCCGGTGCAGCTCGAGGGCTCGTGGCGGCCCGCCGAGACGTTCTTCGTCGCCGATCGCGAGGACGGCCGGGAGGAGAGCGGCCGCACCGGCTACTGGATCGTCACCCCGCTCGACGTCGACGGCAACGACTCCGCGGTCCCCGTCGTCCGCGGCTGGGTCGCCGACCCCACCGACCCGGCGCCTCCCACACCGGACGCCGAGCCCGTCGCCCTGACCGGCTGGCTCCAGCCGTCGGAGGGACGAGGCCTGGCCGACGACGACCCGGGTGACGACGTGCTCCCGGAGCTGCGCATCGCCTCCCTCACCCAGCGGGTGGGGATGGACCTCTACAGCGCGTTCGTCGTCGCCGACGCCGACCGCACCGATGATCCCGCGGTGGCCTCCGCCGCCGATGCCGGTGCGGACCTCGTCCCGGTCCGCCCCGACGACCTCCCCGACGTCGGCGTCTTCACCGCGTTGCGCAACCTGCTCTACGCCGGCGAGTGGTGGGTCTTCGCGGTCTTCGCCGCCTTCATCTGGTGGCGCTTCTGCCGTGACGAGCTGCTCGCGGCGCGCCGTCGGACGACTGCGGACGATCCGATAGGTTCGCCGGCGTGAGGGGTGTGCTGCTGCGGTACCAGGTGATGTCGATGATCGTCGGCGTCCTACTCGTCGTGCTCTGCCTGATCGGGCTCCCGCTGCACTACGGCCACCTCCTCCACCCGGGTCTCTTCCCGGTGGGCGGCACCGCCGAGCAGGCGGGCTCGTGGATCAGCGCGTACCTCGGCGTGGCGCACGGCTGGCTCTACATGATCTTCCTGTTCACCGCCTTCCACCTCTCGCGCCGCGCCGGCTTCGAGACCGGCTTCACGCTGGTGACCCTCGTCGCCGGCACCGTGCCGCTGCTGTCGTTCTGGGCCGAGCGGCGCGCGACCACCCGGGTGCGCGAGGAGCACGCCGACGAGCTCGTCGGCTCCTCCGACCGGGGCTGAACGGGCTGTGGTGACCCCGCCGCGCACGGCCTTCGTCCTCGGCGGCGGTGGCGTCCTCGGCGCGGTCGAGGTGGGCATGATCCGGGCCCTCGTCGAGCGCGAGGTCCGTCCCGACCTGGTCCTCGGCACCTCGGTCGGCGCCCTCAACGGCGCGGTCCTCGCCGCCGACCCGGGCCCCGGCGTCGTCGACCGGCTGGAGGGACTGTGGGAGGCCGCGGCCCAGGGCGGGGAGATGTACGCCGACGGCGCGGTGCGGCAGGTCCGCCGCGCGGTCCGCACGGGTACCCACCTCTACTCCTCCGGCCCGCTGCGGCGGCGCCTGCTCGAGGAGCTTGGGGACCGGACGTTCGCCGACCTCGCCATCCCGTTCCAGTGCTGCGCGTCGAGCATCGAGCGGTCCGCGGAGCACTGGTTCACCGACGGACGGGTGGTGGACGCGGTGATGGCCTCGGCCGCCGTCCCGGGCCTCTTCCCGCCCGCCCAGGTGGACGGGGAGCACTACCTCGACGGCGGCATCGTGAACTCGGTCCCGCTGGGCCGGGCCGTCGAGCTCGGCGCCACGGAGGTCTACGTCCTCCAGGTGGGCCGCCTGGACCGCCCGCTCTCGACCCCGCGCCGGCCCTGGGAGGTCGCCCGGGTGTCGTTCGAGATCGCCCGCCGTCACCGGTTCGTCCGTGAGCTGGCGGCCCTGCCCGAGGGCGTGCGCGCCCACGTGCTGCCAACCGGCAACGACGCGGACGACGCCCGCGTGGACTCGGTCACCGCCTTCCGCGACTTCCGCCAGGTCCGGAGCCGGATGCGGGCGGCGCACGACGCCTCCGCGGCGTACCTTGACGGCCTGGCGGAGGACACAGGCGACCGGCCCGGGGCAGGCTGAGCCCGTGCGCACCCTCCTCGCCGTCCTGCGCCGGGTCGTCCTGGCGCCGGCGATCATCGTGGTCACCGTCCTGCTGCTCACCACGCTGCCGCTGTGGCTGCTCGGCGCGGCGCTCCTCTCGCCGCTGGTGGCGGGACGGCTGCGTCCCCTGCGGCTGCTCTGGCTGGTCGTGCTCCACCTCGTCCTCGAGTCGCTGATCCTGGTGGAGCTGTTCGGCCTCTGGATCGCGTCGGGCTTCGGGTACGCGCTGCGGCGGCCGTTCTTCGAGCGCATCCACTACGCGATCGTGCGCGCCTACCTCTGGATCGTCTTCCGCGAGGCGCGTCGGGTGCTGCGGCTGCGGGTGGTCACCGCCGGCCCCGAGCCGGACGCCCGGCCGGGTGCCCCGCTGCTGGTCTGCTGCCGGCACGCGGGGCCGGGCGACTCCTTCTCGCTGATGTACGCGCTCCTGCACTGGTACGCCCGCGAGCCCCGCGTGGTGCTCAAGGACACGCTCGCCTGGGACCCGGCCGTCGACGTGCTGCTGAACCGGCTGCCGAGCCGGTTCATCTCCCCCGGCTCACGGGGCGGGGAGGACGTGGAGGCCCAGGTGGGTGACCTGGCGCGGAACCTGGACGCCGACGACGCCTTCGTGATCTTTCCCGAGGGCGGGAACTTCACCCCCGAGCGACGCGAGCGCGCGATCGCCACCCTGCACCGGCTCGGCCTGCACGCGCTGGCCGGGCGCGCGGAGCAGATGACCCACGTCCTGGCGCCGCGGCCCGGGGGCTTCCTGGCCGCCCTGGACGCCGCGCCCGAGGCCGACGTGATGATGGTCGCGCACACCGGCCTGGACCACCTGCTCACCGTCGGCGACCTCTGGCGGGAGCTGCCGATGGACAAGGAGCTGGTGATGCGGTGGTGGCGGATCCCGCGGGAGGAGATCCCCCTGGGCCGGGAGGAGCGCGTGGACTGGCTCTACTCCTGGTGGGAGGACATCGACGCCTGGGTGGAGGAGCACCGGCCCCAGGACCTGCCCCGACGCCCCCGTCGTGAGAATGCGGTGCCGCACGACGGTTGATGGCCTAACCTGCTGCTCGCAGGGTTGAGGAAACAGCCCCTCGTTGCTCACCACGAGGTGTCTGGCTCGATGAACTCACGGCGTAGCGCCACATCCCCCGCGACATCCCCCGCGACATCCCCCGCGACAGGATCCGCGGTGGTGATCGGCCGGCTCCTCTTCTTCCCGCCCGAGGATCGCTGGGAGTGGTCCCCGGAGGTCTACGACCTGCTCGGCTTCTCGCCCGGCGAGGTGGTGCCCAGCACGGCTGTGCTGCGGGCGCACCTCGACGAGACCGGCGCCAGGGCGCTCGACGGCTGGACCGGGGAACACACGGGGCCCGAGCACGTCGCGCTCTTCCACGAGGTCCGGGGCGTCGAGCGGTCGTCGTGGGTGCTCAGCACCTGGGAGACGCCACCGGTCCCCACCGCCCCGCGGCGGCTGTGCCTGATCGACCTCACTCGCGAGGTCACCTGGCGCGCCGCCCAGGAGGCGGGGACCCACATCCGCGCCGGGGTCGAGTCCCGCTCCCGGGTCGACCAGGCGGTCGGGGTCCTGGTGGCCACCTACGGCCTGGACCCGCAGGAGGCGTTCGGCCTGCTGCGCTGGTTCAGCACCCGGCGCAACGACAAGCTCCGGTCCATCGCCGAGCGGATCGCCGACGGCCACGTCGGGCCGCGCACGGCCGGGCACCCCTCCGGCGCCGACCGCGAGGCGCTGCTCAACTCCCTGGTCCTCGACCGGCCGCGTCCGGCAGTCACGGGGATCTCGGGTGCCGGGTTCCGGCCGCTCGCGGTGCACACCGACGAGCCGAGCGACCAGGACGGCACCGGAGCCACCCGCTGCGTGGTGTCCGGCACCGTCGACCTGGCGCGTACGCCGGAGCTCACGGCGGCGCTCGAGGACCTGGCCGAGCGGTTCCCGGAGGGGCCCCACGGAGCGCCCCGCGTCGTGCTGCTGGACCTCGCGGACGCGGTCGTGTGCACCGCTGCGGCCGTCGAGGTCGAGCGGTTCGTCACCCGGATGCGCCGTCGCGGCACGACCGTGACGCTTCGCGAGCACCCCTGACGTGCGACGACCCCGCACGCAGCGCGTGCGGGGTCGTGGCCGGGGTGTGCGGTGGATCAGGCTCGGTGCGCGCCCGGGTCGGTCGGCATGTCGACGTCGACCGAGTCGGCCGGCTGCTCCGGCGTGCTCGCGGCGTGCGGGGCCTCCACGGCGTCGGCGAGGGCCTCGTCGGGCGTGGCCGCCGCGCTGTCGTTCGTGTGGGTGGGAACCGGGGCCGGCGTCGGCGGCGTCGGCTGGTAGGAGGACTCCCAGGCCTGGGAGTCCTGGCCGGTGAACTTCTTCACCGCCGCGAAGCCGAGGCCGGCGAGCCCGAGGAGCAGCAGCACCTTGCGCTTGCGGCCCTTCTTCTTCGGCGGGGTGACGTCGACCTCGCCGCGCAGGGCAGCCGCGGTGGCGGCACCCCGGCGGACGGCCTCGGCGCGGTAGTCGGCAGTGGCCTCGTCCGCGGCGGCGACGGCGGCACCCAGGGCGGGAGCCACCTCACGCTGCCAGCGGTCCCTGGCCTCGGCCACCACGGGTGCGGTCTTGCCGCGAGCATCGGCGACGTAGGGGGCGGCCTTGTCACGGGCCTCGGCGACCAGAGGGGCCGCCTTCTCCCGGGCGTCGGCGAGCGCCGGACCGGCCTTGCCGACCGCCTGCTCGACATGCGGGGCCAGCTGGTCCTTCAGGTCGGTGGCGCGGTCTCGGAGGTCCTTGGACCGGTGCTTCATCGAGGGCTTCCTCTCGTCGTGCGGGTAGACCCCGATGATGCCCAATGCGAGGCCGGGACAAAACCCTGGGGTGCGGGCAGTCCTCAGGATCCAGGTGGCAGGATCGGGTGGGGCGGCCAGCCGCGCCCCTACCCCGTTCCCCACACGAGAGGCGGCCATGTCCGACCTGAAGGCGATCCTGAAGACGAACCACGGCGACATCACCGTGAACCTGCTGCCGAACCACGCCCCTGCGACGGTCGAGAACTTCGTCGGTCTGGCCGAGGGCACCCGGGAGTACACCGACCCCAAGACGGGTCAGAAGACGACCGGCAAGTTCTACGACGGGCTGGGCTTCCACCGGGTCATCGACGGCTTCATGATCCAGGGCGGCTGCCCGCAGGGCACCGGCACCGGTGGCCCGGGCTACCAGTTCAAGGACGAGTTCCACCCCGAGCTGCAGTTCGACCGCCCCTACCTGCTCGCCATGGCGAACGCCGGTCCGGGCACCAACGGCTCGCAGTTCTTCAT
>JAUYLL010000010.1 GCA_030698375.1 Nocardioides sp.
GCACCGGCTGCCACCGCCGCGGTCGCGCCTCGACCTGACCTGGCTCGCCGAGCGCTCCAAGGACCCGTGGAACCCCGCCATCGCCCTTGCCGACGTGGCCCTCGACGGCGGCCGCCTGCCCTACGTCAAGATCGACACCCTGCGCTACGACCCCTACGGCCTGGGGGCCGACCGGCTGCTCCGCCTGTGCGAGGAGCGCTTTCCCGCACAGTTCGAGGGGGTACGCGACTACCTCGACGCCACCGCCCCGCCGGCCGGAGCGCGGCCGGACACGGAGCTGCGGGCGACCCCCCTGGGCGTGCGCCCGCTGAGGCGTCTGGTGGAGTACCGACGTGTCCCCTGAGTCCCCCAAGCAGCTCCTCGGCCGGGCCCGACGCAGGGCGAAGGCAGCGCCTGCGCCAGGCAACCGGGTCACCCCGCGCGGGCGGAGGATGCTGGTCGACTCGCCGTTGTTGGACCAGCACTGGCTGGCGAAGCAGCTCGGCCGGAAGTTCGTCTCCCGGGAGGAGGCGGTCGACGCCTACATCGACAACCCCGGGCTGTCCCCGCACCCGCTCTTCTTCATCGAGTGCGTCGACGCGCGGTTCGGCAGTCCGCCGGGGTCGCGCAACCCGCTGCTCTGGTACCTCAACAACCACCGCGTCTGCCAGAACGCGTCCCCGCACCCCTTCGTCGATCTCGCGGCGATCGCCGCGGCGCACCCTGAGGCCGCGACCCACCAGCTCGGCCCCCTCGTCGGCTGGCTCGAGACGGCCACGACCGACTCGGTGCTCCCTGTCGGCGACGCCGGCCCCACCGTCACGCTCGGAGAGCTCACCGCCACCAGCGAGCGGGTGCTGCGCCAGTGGCGCCAGGACCTGCGGTGGCGGATGGCTCCCCGCACGACTCCCCACCTGCCGGCGGACCTGGTCGAGCCGGAAGCGATGCCGGTCGAGCCGTCGGACGGCACCCCGTTGGTCAGCATCGTGATGCCGCTGTGGAACCGCGCCGCCGTCGTACGCGCGGCGGTCGAGTCGGTGCAGCGCCAGACCTTCTCGGGCTGGGAGCTCGTCATCGTCGACGACGGCTCCACCGACGACTCCCTGGCCGTCGTGCGCGGGTTGGCTGCCTACGACGAGCGCATCGTGGTCGTGCCCGCGGGACACCGGGGAGTCTCCGCGGCCCGCAACGCGGGCCTGGCGCAGGCCCGCGGCCGCTACGTCGCCTTCCTCGACACCGACAACCAGTGGCGGCCCGGCTTCCTCCAGCTGATGCTGGCCGAGCTCGAGGCCCACCCCGACTGGGGGATGGCGCACGCCGCCCTCCAGGCCGCCAAGGACGGCAAGGTCTACTACCGCGCCTTCGAGGGCACCCACCAGCACCTGCTCGTGGCCAACCACATCGACCTCAACGTGCTCGTCGCCCGCCGGGAGCTCGTCGACCGGGTCGGCGGCTTCGACGAGACGCTGCGCCGCGGTGTCGACTACGACCTGGTGCTCAAGATGGCGGAGCTGACCCCGCCGCACCTCGTGCGCTACATCGGGGTGGACTACACCGACGACTCCGACCCGGCGGGCTCCGGCCCACGCATCAGCACCCAGGAGTCACCCGCCTGGCTCTCGGTGATCGCGTCACGTCACCTCGTCGGCTGGGAGGCGGCCCGCTCCGTCGACCGTGTCCCCGGCCACACCAGCCTGGTCCTGCCCGGTGGGGGGTCCGTGCGACCCCTCGCCCTGTGGCTGCGCGCGGTCGCGGCTGCGGCGCGCGAGGGTGCCGCGGTTGACGCCGTCGTGGTCGGCGAGCGTCTTTCCCGCTCGCAGCACGTCGTCCTGGGGGTGCTCACCGAGACGCTCGGCCACGCCCGGCTGGTCACCACGCAGTTCGACCGGGGACCGGCCGTGCGGGCCAACGTCGGCTTCGCGGCCACGCGCGGCGAGCGGGTGGTGCTCGTGCTCGAGACCATCGATCCCGACGTGCCCGCGCTGCTGCGCCTCGCCGACACGATCGGCGAGGGAGAGGGCGAGTGCCTGGCCCAGCCGCTGGTGCTCGACACCACCGGCGCCGTCCAGAGCGCCGGCGCCGTCTTCGACGACGAGACCGCCGCACCGATCCCGTTCCTCGCCGGGCACGCGGCCGAGGACGCCAGGCAGGCGGGCCGGCACCCGCTCCCGGCCGCCACCGGCCCTGTGGTCGCCCTCCGCGGCGACCACCTCGCCACGCTCGGGGGGTTCGACCCGCTGTGTGGCCGACTGACCGTGGTGGACCTCGCGCTGCGCGCGGCCTCGACCGGCCTGGGCTCGACGGTGCTGCAGCCCCACGTGGAGGTCTCGGCCCGTCCCGGCCCACCGGTCGACCCCGAGGAGACCGCCGCCGCGATCCGCACCCTGGCGGCGCGCCACGTCGTACCTCCAGGGTCCTCGGCTGCCTGGCACGCGGCCGGGCTGCGCGTGGTGCGCCACCGCTACGACGTGCTGCCGGGCCAGCCCGTCGGCCCCGACGACCACCCCGTCCTCAGCCCGAGCGCCGTGCTCGAGCCGCTGCGCCCCTCGCTCCAGGTCGCCGAGGGCGCCCCCGCGCTGCGCTGGGCGATCGACCTCGCCTCGCCGACCGGGCCCCGAGGGCTCGGCTGGGGCGACACCCACTTCGGTGAGGCGCTCGCCGCGGCGCTCCGACGACGCGGACAGCACGTGGCGGTCGACCCCCGCGAGGCCCGCCACCGGCCCAGCCGCGACCTGGACGACGTCGTCCTCGTCCTGCGCGGCCTCGACCTGGTGGTGCCGCGGCCGGGGCGGGTCAACCTGGAGTGGGTGATCAGCCATCCCGACCTGGTCACGCGTGACGAGGTCGCGCGGTTCGACCGCGTCTACGCGGCCAGCGTCGCCTGGTCCCAGCAGGCCGGCGCCGACTGGGGAGTGGACGTGCGCCCCCTCCTGCAGGCGACCGACCCCGCCCTCTTCCACGCGCGACGCTCCCCCTTCGACACCGGGCCGGACGTGCTCTTCGTGGGCAACTCCCGCGGCGTCTACCGGACCTCCCTGCGCCATGCCCACCTCGCGGGCCTCGACGTGACCGTCCACGGGGCCGGCTGGGACGCCATCCTCCCGGCGGGCGCCGTGTCGTCGGCGCGCGTCGACAACGCCGAGCTCGGCGAGCTCTACGCCGCCGCGGGGGTCGTGCTCAACGACCACTGGGAGGACATGCGCGCGACGGGCTTCGTCTCGAACCGCCTCATGGACGCGGCCGCGTCCGGTGCCCGGGTCGCCAGCGACGACATCCCCGGGGTGGACCTCAGCGCGCTGTTCCACGGCCTGGTGCAGACCTGGACGGACCACCACGACCTGGCGCGCATCGTCGATCAGCGGGACGCGCTGTGCCCCGCTGACGAGGAGCGGCTGCGGGCCGCGGAGCGGGTCGCCGCGGAGAACTCCTTCGACGCCCGGGCCGAAGAGCTCCTGACTGATGCCGTGCGACTGGTGCACGAGCGGGTGGAGCGCACCGGCAGGCTCTGAGAAGCGGCGCGGCCCCCGGGCCTCAGCCGTCGAGCTGGGGCAGGCAGAGGAAGAAAGTCCGACTCGGGAGGTACCACGGGGTTGCCGTCAGCACGTCGTACCCGTGTGCTCCGAGCATCATGTACAGGTCACGCGTGCGGGGCCAGAACGAGTGGTCGTTGCCGAACGAGGCCGGCGAGTTCGTGGCCTGGTCGGGCTCGCGATAGAGCTTTCCCGTGTAGCCCTGGAGGGTCACCAGCTCCGAGAGCGACCGCTTCATCGGCACCGGGCGGTCGTTGGCCACGTGGGTGTCGAGGATGATCGGCGTGCCGGACGCGCGTGCCAGCAGGTCGAGCTGGTCGTCGAGGGTCAGGTGGTAGAAGAGCCCCAGGCAGGCGATCACGTCGAAGCCCCGGAGGTCGACGTCGCGGACGTCACCGACCTTCCACTCGACCCGCGGCTCGTCGTCGGGGTAGCGATCGCCGCGGGCGTCGAGGGCGGTGACCCGCCATCCCGCGTCGGCCGCGGCCCGGGCGAACATGCCGTGGCCCGACCCCAGGTCGATCAGGCTCCCGACCGGGAACCTGCCGAGCATCTGGTTGAACCACGTGAACCGGAGCGAGCGGGTCGACTCGTCGGCTCCACCTTGAGCTGTCGCCATGGCCCGACCCTAGCCGCGTGGGGCCTCGCCGACGCTCAGGCGCGACGCGTGCGCGCCGCCCGACGCCGTACGGCGGCAAGGACTGCGCGGGTGCTCTCCTTGATGCCGGGCGTCCGGTCCGCCTCCGCACGCAACCGGTCCATCGACCGGGTGAGCGCACGCACCTCGCGCCGCTTCTCCACGAGCTCGCCGCGCAGGCGGGTCATCTCGCCGAGCATGGCGGACAAGGTGAGCGTGAGCGAGGTCGGCTCCGGCTCGGTCCGCGGCGGCACGGTGGTGCCGTCGGCCGGCCGGACGATCCAGACGAGCTCGTCGGGGTTGAGGTGCAGCCAGGTGCTCATGTCGGCGCCCAGCATCGACCGCGGGGACACCCGCTGGAGGGCGAGGCCGGACTCGACGAGCCGGTCCTCGAAGTCGTCGCCGTAGTAGCGCACGTGGTCGGCCTGCCCGAAGCGGCGCAGCCGCTCTTCCACCGGAGCCTCGGGATCCTCGTCCGTGAGGGTCCCCGCTCGGTAGGGCACCTGGAGCAGTCCCAGCCCCGAGGGCGACAGGACCCGGGCGATCTCCCGCATGGCGGCACGGTCGTCGGGGATGTGCTCGAGGACGTGGTAGCAGACGAGCAGGTCCACCGACGACTCCTCCAGCGGCAGGTCGGTGAGGCTGCCCAGCACGTCGACGAGCCGGTTGTCGGCGCCGAGGTCGAGCCGGACGTGGCGGCGCGGGGCCAGGTCCGCCAGGATCGGGGACGTCTCCGGCGAGGGTGCGACCTCCAGCAAGGTGCCGAGGTCATCGAGCACCGGCTCGAGGACGCTCAGGAGCAGGGCGAAGAAGCGGTGCCGCTCGAGGCTGCGGCAGCGGGGACAGGAGGCATCGGGTCGTCCGCCCGGACCGGGCAGGAAACCGCGGCGTACCACGTGGTGACAGATGCTGCAGTAGCGCCGCGGATAGTCGACGAGTTCGGTCACCGCTGGTACTCCCTTCGTCACGCCACCGCCCTCGGTCGGCGCAGGAACTGTAGCCGCCGTCGCGCGTGGCCGAAACCGTGGGGCGCCGTCACCGAGGGGCACGCGGCACTAGGATGACGCCTGTGTCCCAACTCCTCTTCCTTGCGGGACTCGGCCGGTCTGGCACCACCGCCCTCACCGAGCTCTTCGACGCCCACCCCGGCATCGCCATCGGCATGGAGCGCTACAAGCACGTCTTGTACGAGCCGGAGGGTCCGGGCCTGACCCCCGACCACTTCACCCGTGAGCGCTTCTTCGACTTCTCCGACGACCTCACCAACATCCGGCCGGACGTGCACCAGCGCTGGCACGACTTCTACGCCGGCCTCGAGGAGAAGTGGGAGACCACGGCCTACGTCGGCGACAAGATCACCCACCTGAGGCTCCCCCGCCTCTGGGACTGCCTCCCCGACGCCCGCTTCGTATGCATCATCCGCGACGTCCGCTCCGTGGCCGCGTCGTGGGAGGCGCGCGCCACGAACCCTGCCGACACGGCGTGGTCGC
>JAUYLL010000132.1 GCA_030698375.1 Nocardioides sp.
GGCGGCCGCGGCGGCGCGCTGCGCGGCCTCCTCGGAGAGGGCGGCGTACGCCGTCTCGGCGGCCTGCTGCTCGGCCTCCTTCTTCGACCGGCCGGTGCCGAGCCCGTAGAGGGAGTCGCCCACCCGGACGCGGGCGGTGAAGGTCTTCTCGTGGTCGGGCCCGTCGTCCTCGATGACGTACTCGGGAACGCCCAGGCCGTGCTCGGCGGCGAGCTCCTGGAGGCTGGTCTTCCAGTCCAGGCCCGCCCCCAGCGCGGCGGCCGCCTCCATGAGGGGGTCGAAGAGCCGGTGCACGAGCTCGGTCGCGGCCGGGAAGCCTCCGCTGAGGTAGACCGCGCCGATGACGGCCTCGACGGTGTCGGAGAGGATCGAGGACTTGTCGCGCCCCCCGGTCGACTCCTCGCCGCGGCCGAGCTTGATGTGCTCGCCCAGCCCGATGGTGCGCGCGACCTGTGCCAGCGCGCGGGCGTTGACGACCGCCGCTCGGAGCTTGGCCAGCCGTCCCTCGGAGAGGTCCGGGTGGGTGCGGTAGAGCGCCTCGGTGACCACGACGCCGAGCACCGAGTCGCCGAGGAACTCCAGCCGCTCGTTGGTCGGCAGCCCACCGTTCTCGTACGCGTACGAGCGGTGGGTGAGGGCGTGCTCCAGCAGCTCGGCACCCAGGACGGGCTCGCCGAGCTGCTGGCGCAGGTCGTCGTACCCGGGGTACGAGGCCTCGCTCACGGGGTGGGTCGGCTCAGAGGACCTGACGACGGTCGCTCTTGGCGCCGTACTGACCGCACTCGCCGCACGCGCGGTGCGGGAGGTGCTTCGCACCGCAGGCAGGGTTGGCACACGTCGCCAGGGACGGCGCGACGGCCTTCCACTGCGAACGACGGTGACGCGTGTTGCTGCGCGACATCTTCCGCTTCGGGACTGCCACTTCACTCACTCCTCTTCGGGTCGGACCCGGATGGTCCGGCTCCGCTGTCTGCTGGGTCTGCTGCTCGGTCTTCTGCTCGCTGGTCTGCACTCCCGCGGTCCTCGACCAGCGTGGCGAGCCCGGCCCACCGGGGGTCGATCGGCTCGTCGTGCTGGTGGTCCGGGTCGTCGGCCAGGCGTGCACCACACTCGATGCACAGCCCTGGGCAGTCGTCCCGGCACAGCGGTTGGAACGGTAGTGCGAGCACCACCGCGTCGCGCAGGACCGGCTCCAGGTCGAGCAGGTCCCCCACCATCCGGGAGACCCCCTCGTCCTCGTCGTCCACGATGTCGCTGTCGTCGTAGACGTACAGCTCCTGGAGGTCGAACTCCGACTGCTCGGAGATCGGCTCCAGGCACCGCGCGCACTCCCCCGCCAGCACGGCTGACGCCGTACCGGTGACGAGCACTCCCTCCATGACCGCCTCCTGGCGGAGCGTGAGCTCCACCGACGATCCTTCGGGCACGCCGAGCACCTCGATACCGAGATCGGCTGGCGCCGGGACGGAGAAGGACACCTGGCGTTGCGACCCCGGGCGGCGGCCGAGCTCGCGGGTGTCGAGCACGAGCGGCGCTCTCGGGTCGAGGGTGCTCAGGGGTCCACTTCCGTCACGGGGCACAACAGATCGGAGCGAGTTTACCGACGACGCGGCCCGGGAGCGAATCGGCGTCCCGGCGACCCGGGGCTGCTCAGTCCTCGAGGTGGGCGGGGAGCCGGATCGCGTCGACGTCGTCGCCACCCAAGGACCTCAGGGCGGACCGGCCGGCGAGCCGGTCGCGGCCGCGGCGGACCGCCTCCATCGTGCGCTCCAGGGTGATCTCGAAGTTCGCGAGCATCGAGTCGACGTAGTCGTCGGTCTCCTTGCGCAGCTCGCTGGCCTCGGTCTGAGCGTCGGCGAGGAGGGCCTCTGCCTGGCGCTGGGCCACGCGGTAGACCTCCGTGTCGGAGACGAGCCGGTCGCGCTCGAAGTTGGCGTCCTTGACGATCTGGTCCGCGCGGACCTCGGCGTCGGCGATCATGGCGTCGCGCTGGGCGAGGACGCGGTCGCTCTCCGTCGAGGCCTCCACCACCGCGCGCTCGAGGTCGTCGAGCATCCCGAGGACGTCCGTGCGGTTGACGACCGCCGACGCTGACATCGGCATCGCGCGGGCTTCCTCGACCGTGCGCCGCAGCGCGGCGAGACGATCCGTGACTGGCACCTGCACCTGCATCCTCTTCTCGGCCCTCGGGGTGGGGACTCGCCCGTCAGTATGACCCGATCCGCCCACCTCCATGCGGCGCGGACTGTGTCGACCAGCACACACCTGGTACCCGAGATCGGCGGGGCTCAGCCCGAGGAGCGCTCGGCCAGCCGGTCGTGGAGGGCGGAGAGCACGTGCGGGGGGACCAGCGGCGCCACGTCGCCGCCGTACGCCGCGACCTCCTTCACCAGGCTCGAGGCCAGGAAGGAGTACTCGGGGCTGGTCGGGACGAAGACGGTCTCAATGCCCGAGAGGCTGGAGTTCATCTGGGCCATCTGGAGCTCGTAGTCGAAGTCGGAGACCGCGCGCAGGCCCTTCACGATCGCGATGATGTCCCGCTCGAGGCAGAAGTCAGTGAGCAGGCCCTGGAAGGCCTCCACCCGGACGTTGGGGAACTCCCCGGTGGCCTCCTCGAGCATCGCGATGCGCTCCTCGGGGGTGAACAGCCGGTTCTTCGACTGGTTCACCCCGACCGCGACGACGACCTCGTCGAAGAGCTGGGCGGCCCGGCCGACAATGTCGACGTGGCCGTTGGTGACCGGGTCGAACGACCCGGGACAGACAGCTCTGCGCACGAGGGGGATCCTCCAACAGGGACGAGGCTCAGGAGTCCGCGCGACCGTACCAAAGGCTCGTCTCGCCGTAGTCCTTGCGCCGGTCGGGGGCGATGCCTTCCGGCAGGCGAGGCGCGGGTGAACGGCCGGACCTCTCCACCACCACCACGGCGTCCGGTGCGAGCCACGCCCCCGTCACCAGCGCGGCGAGCACCCCGGCGAGGTCGTCCTCCGCGAGCGGGTACGGCGGGTCGGCGAACACGAGGTCGTACGGCTCCCGGGCCGGCACACCCACCACGCGCGAGACCGAGCCCACCACCACCTCGCCGCCGGGCAGGGCGAGGCTCGCGACGTTCTGGCGCAGCACCTGCGCGGCACGCCGGTCGTGCTCGACGAAAGTGGCGACCGCGGCCCCGCGCGAGAGCGCCTCGAGACCCACCGCCCCGGTCCCGGCGTACAGGTCGAGCACCCGGAGGCCCTCCCACCCGCCGAGCGAGGCCTCGAGCGCCGAGAAGAGCGCCTCGCGCACCCGGTCGGAGGTGGGACGGGTGGTGCTGCCGGGCGGGGTGCGCAGGCGCCGGCCGCCCGCCGTACCCCCGATGATCCGGGTCATCCGCGCTCCAGGAAGTCGCCCTGGCCGGTGGACTCGAGCCGCACCAGCGCGTCGGCGAGGTCCGGAGCCTCACGCAGCATCGGGTCGAGCGCCAGGTAGGAGGCAGCGGCCTCCCGGGCGGTCTCGATGATGCGCTCGTCGCGCACCACCGACAGGTGCCGGAAACCCGAGGACCGCCCGGACTGCAGGGCGCTGAGGACGTCCCCCTCGCGGCGGGTCTCGAGGTCGATCCGGGCCACCGCGAACCCGTCGTCGGTGGCCGCCATCGCCTGCAGCCGCTCGAACGCCGGCGCCCCCTCCGGCACCCGCGTCACCAGCAGGCACAACCCGGGGTCGGCCCCGCGACCGACCCGGCCCCGGATCTGGTGCAGCTGGGAGAGCCCGAAGCGGTCGGCGTCGAGCACCACCATCACGGTCGCGTTCGGCACGTCGACGCCGACCTCCACGACGGTGGTGCAGACGAGCACGTCCACCTCACCGGCGGCGAAGGAGCGCATGACCGCGTCCTTGCGGTCGGAGGGCAGCCGGCCGTGCAGTCGGTCGAGGCGGAGGGCGGTGAGAGGGCCCGCCGCCAGCATCTCGGCGACCGGCTCGACGGCCGCACCGGCGGGGTCGTCCTCCTCGGCGTCGACCTTCGGGCACAGGACGAACGCCTGGTGGCCCGCTGCGACCTCCTCGTGGACCCGCTCCCAGGCGCGGTCCAGCCAGGTCGGTCGGCTGTGCAACGGCACGACCGTCGTCTGCACCCCGGCCCTCCCCCGCGGGAGCTCGGTGAGCGTCGAGGTCTCGAGGTCGCCGAAGACCGTCATCGCCACCGTCCGCGGGATCGGGGTCGCCGTCATCACCAGGACGTGCGGTGGCCGGAACGCCTTCGCCGCCAGCACCGCGCGCTGCTCGACCCCGAAACGGTGCTGCTCGTCGACGACGACCAGGCCGAGGTCGGCGAAGGTCACCTGCTCCTGGAGCAGGGCGTGGGTGCCGACCACGATCCCGGCGGCTCCGGAGGCGATGTCGAGGAGGGCCTCGCGGCGCGCGGCCGCGGGCAGCGAGCCGGTCAGCAGCGTCACCTTGGTGGCGCCCTCGGCCCCCCCGAGCATGCCGGCCTGGGCGAGCGGTCCGAGCATCGCCCGCAGGGACCGGTCGTGCTGCTGGGCGAGCACCTCGGTCGGGGCCAGCAGCGCCGCCTGGCCCCCGGCGTCGACCACGCGCAGCATGGCGCGCAGCGCCACCACCGTCTTGCCCGACCCCACCTCGCCCTGCAGGAGGCGCTGCATCGGGTGGGTCTGCTCGAGGTCGGCGAGGACCTCCGCGGAGACCTGCTGCTGGCCGTCGGTCAGCGTGAAGGGCAAGGCGGCGTCGAAACGGTCCAGCAGCCCGTCCGCGCGGTGCGGCCGGGCGACGCTCTCGATCGCACGCACCGCCACCCGCCGGCGGGCGAGCAGGGTCTGGGCGACGAAGGCCTCCTCGATCTTCCACCGGCGCACCGCCTGCGCGACCTGGTCGCGGTCGGCCGGGCGGTGGATCCACTCCAGTGCCTGACGGCCGGTGAGGGTGCCGAGGTCGCGGCGTACGGCGGCCGGCACGACCTCCGGCCAGTCCTCGAGGAGGTCGAGGACGATGGTGACCAGGTCGCGGACCTGCCAGGTCTGCACCTTCGCCGACGCCGGGTAGACCGGGGTGAGGTCCGGCTGCAGCTCGAACTCCCGCTCGGCGTCGTCCGCCGAGCCGAAGAGCGCGCAGTCGGGGTGGGTGAGCTGGCGGCGCCCGCGGAAGGCGCCGAGCTTGCCGGAGAAGATCCCGGTGGTGCCGGGGGCGAACTTCTCCTCCCGCCAGCGGGCGACGTGGGCCTGGCGGTCGAAGAAGGTGAGGAGGAGCTCCTCGCCCTCGACCGCCAGCTGCAGCTCGACCCGGTACGCGGTGCGCCGGGTGCGCCGGTCCTGGTAGGGGTGGGACTGCGCCCGGACCACCCGCCCGACCACGCTGACGTGGGTGTCGAGCTCGGCGTCGGCGAGCGTGCTCAGCTCGCCCTTCGCGACGTACCGGCGCGGATGGTGGTGGAGCAGGTCGGCGACGGTGACGAGGCCGAGGTGCTTCTCGAGCCTCTCGGCCTTCTTGCCGGCCAGCGCACGGAGATGAGTGTCGGGGAGCACGCGCGCCACGACGTCACTCCACCGAGACCAGGAGCGGGTAGCGCTCCTGGCCACCCTCGTAGACGACGACGTCGACGGTGGGGTGGGAGGCCTCGAGGTGGGCGGCACACCGCTCCGCGAGGTCACCGGCCTCGGCGCCGGCCACGACCGTGACGAGCTCGCCACCACCGCCGAGCATCCGCTCGAGCACCGCGACCGCGACCGCGAGGAGGTCGTCACCGACGACGACGAAGTCGCCCTCGATCGCGCCGAGTACGTCGCCCGGCTCGCAGAGACCCGCGGTGGTCATGGCCTGCTTGGCCGCCACGGTCACCGCCCCCTGACGGGCGTGGCGGGCCGCCGCCGTCATGTGGAGGACGTCGGCGTCGAAGGAGCGCCCCGGCTCGTGGACGGCGAGGGCAGCCAGGCCCTGCACCTGGGCGGTGGTCGCGATGACGCTCACCCGGACGTCGGCGTCCTGCTCGGCCGTGCGGGCGGCCGCCTCGGCGACCCGTACGGAGTCCCGATCGTTGGGGAGCAGCACGACCTCCGCGGCACCGCAGTCGACCACCGCGCGGAGCAGGTCGCCCGTCGAGGGTCGTCGACCCGGTCCGCCCTGGACCACGACCGCTCCGGCCTCGGAGAAGAGCGCCTCCAGCCCCGGGCCCGCCGCGACGGTGACCACCTTGCGGCCGCGGCGGTCCGACGGCGCGGCGGCGTGGGCACGTCCGGCCTGCTCGGCGAAGTGGGTGACCCGGATGCGGCGCGGGGTCCCCGCGGCGATGCCTGCCTCCACCGCGGCACCGACGTCGTCGACGTGGACGTGGACGTTCCACAGGCCCCCGCCCCCGACCACGACCAGGGAGTCCCCGAGCGGCGCGAGGGTGCGGCGCAGCTCGGGCACGGTGTCGTCGGACGCGTCGAGGAGGTACATCACCTCGTACGCCGGCCCTCCCGCGGTCAGGTCGCCCGACGGGATCGGCACGGGGATGGAACGGGCGCCCAGGAGGGGTGGCGCGCCCACCGGGCGCTTGCCGGTGATCGCGGTCTCGGCCGCGTCGAGGATGACGCACAGACCGCGCCCGCCGGCGTCCACGACCCCGGCATCGCGGAGCACGGCGAGCTGCTCGGGGGTGCGCTCGAGCGCCTGCCGGGCACCGGTGGCGGCAGCCCGCACGACGTGCCCCAACCGGGTCGTCGGCACTGCGGCCACGGCACGGGCGGCGTCGCTGGCGGCCCGCGCGACCGTGAGGATGGTGCCCTCCACCGGTTCGCCGACCGCCGCGTAGCTGGCCTCGGTCGCGGCCACCATCGCCTCGGCGAAGACCGCTGCCGAGCGGTCCTCCGGGCCCGCCTGGCCGAGGCGGGTGCACAACGCGCCGATGAGCTGGCAGAGGATCACCCCCGAGTTGCCGCGGGCACCCAGCAGGGCGCCCCGGGCCATCGCCCCGAGGGCTCCCCGCAGGTCAGCGTCGGGCTCTCCTCCGGTCGTCTCCTGGAGCGCGTCCCGCGCGGCCTGGAAGGTGAGGTACATGTTCGTGCCGGTGTCGCCGTCGGGCACCGGGTAGACGTTGAGAGCGTCGATCTCCTCACGCGCCGCGGCCAGCCCGTCGACGGCGAGGTCGCAGAGCCGAGCCACGACCGCGAGGTCGAAGGTGGCCATCTGCTCGGCCGGGGGGCGGCGTCCAGGTGCCGGGGACTGCTCGACCACCACGCCTCCCCTCTGCTCGGACCCTCGTGCGAGCGTTCACCCTAGGACATGGGACCGACGACGCCCGGCGCCCGCCACGGGTGCCCGCAGGAGCGGATTCGCCTCGAGGGGCGCGCTCCGATATCCTGAGCCGGTTGCCCGGCGCGCGCTGGGCCCGTGTGTCCGCCCCGCGGGTCACGCGTCCGCATACGAGTTTTCGAGATCCCCAGGAGTACACGGTGGCTGCCGTCTGTGACATCTGCGCCAAGAAGCCGGGCTTCGGTCACAACCGGCCGTGGTCGCGCAAGATTACGAAGCGTCGCTTCAACCCCAACATCCAGCGCGTCCGGGCGACCGTCAACGGCACCCCCAAGCGCGTCAACGTCTGCACCGGCTGCCTCAAGGCCGGCAAGGTCTCCCGCTGACCTACCCCTGATCATGACGAAGGGCCGCCCCTCGGGGCGGCCCTTCGTGCGTCCTGCTCAGAAGTGAGTGTGGCCGGGGACCCCGTCGTACGGCTCGCCGGCGACGGTGACGCCCTCCCCCGCGGTGACCGTGCCGATCCGCAGCCACCCGTCGGGGACGGCGTCGGCGGTCTCGAAGCAGGCGAGCAGCCCGTGGTCCTCGCCCCCGGTGAGCACGAAGGACAGCGGATCGGCGCCGAGCGCGGCACCCACCGCCTGCAACGGCTCCGGCACGGTGAACGCCCCCGGGTCCACGTCGACGGCCACACCGCTGGCCCGCGCCACGTGACCGAGGTCGGCCAGCAGCCCGTCGGAGACGTCGATCATCGCGGTCGCCCCCGCCTGCGCTGCCTCCGGCCCCGCGCCGTACGGCGGCTCCGGACGCCGGTAGGCCTCCACGACCGCGCGCGGTGAGCGGAATCCCCGGCCCAGGACCGCCAGGCCGGCCGCGGACCAGCCCTGGCGGCCGGCGAGCGCGACCACGTCACCGGGGCGAGCCCCGTCGCGCAGCACGGGGGCCTGTCGGCAGGCACCCAGGACGGTGACGGCAACGACGATCGCGTCACCGCGCGTCAGGTCGCCGCCGACCACGTCGGCGCCGACCAGGGCGGCCTCCTCGGCGATGCCGCGGGCCAGGTCGCGCACCCAGGCGACCGGCGTCTCCGGCGGCACCGCGAGACCGACCGTCAGCGAGGTCGCCGTCCCGCCCATGGCGTTGATGTCGGAGAGGTTCTGGGCCGCGGCGCGACGGCCCACGTCGTACGCCTCGGCCCAGTCACGCCGGAAGTGGCGGTCCTCGACGAGCAGGTCGGTGGAGACCACGACGTGCCCCTGCCTCACGCGGAGCACCGCCGCGTCGTCGCCGGGGCCGACCAGCACGTGCTCGCCGGGCTCGCGGACCCCCCGGATGGTCTCGGAGATCGCCGCGATCATGCCGAACTCTCCGAGGTCGGCCACCGTCTGCGCGCCGGCGCCGGCGGTGCGGGAGCTGCTCGTGGATGCGGCCATGGACCCATCCAACCCGATGCCGAGCACCGTCCACGACACCCCTCGCCGGGCGCGTCCGGCGAGGTCCCCGACAGTGACGATCGTGCGCGCGAAGCGGTAGGTTGTCGAGGTCCGTCACCGCTCGAGCCGCAGGAGCCCGCCATGGTCGTCCAGGCCTACATCTTGATCCAGACCGACGTCGGCAAGGCCGCGGACGTGGCGAAGGCCATCGCCGAGGTCAAGGGCGTGACCATGGCCGAAGACGTCACCGGGCCCTACGACGTGATCGTGCGCGCCGAGGCCCGCAACGTCGACGAGCTCGGCAAGCTCGTGGTCGCCCGGGTGCAGGTCCTCGACGGGATCACCCGGACCCTCACGTGCCCGGTCGTGCACATCTGAGCACCACCCCGACTCCCCGGCGCCCGGTCCTCCTGCGAGGGGCGGGCGTCGTGCTGACGGCTCTCGTCCTGGGCGGGTGCGCGAGCGGCGAGGTGACGGAACCCCTGCTGCCGTCCGCTGCCCCCGACGGCACCTCCGCACCCTGCCAGGCGCTCGTGGCGGCCCTGCCTGACCAGCTCGCCGGCCTGGACCGGACGGACTCCCCCGCCGAGGGGACCGCCCTGTGGCGCGACGCCGACGGCACGGCGGTCACCCTGCGTTGCGGCGTACCACCGCCCGAGGGGTACGACGACCTGGCGACCTGCCAGGACATCGAGGGCGTGGCGTGGTTCGCCCCCGAGGAGCAGGTGGCCGACCAGTCGCTGGACGCGGTCCTCACCACCGTCGAGCAGACGCCGCACGTCGAGCTCACGGTGCCAGCATCGCTGCGGCCGCCCGTGGCCGCCCTCGTCGACGTGGCGCCCGCTGTGCGGGACTCCCTGGGGTCACCGGGCTGCTGAGCCCGGCACCGGGCAGCGCCGCTCAGCGCAGGCCGAGGGGCCGGGCGAGGGCGAGGCGCACGAGCCGGTCGACCAGAGCGGGGTAGTCCAGACCGCTGGCCGCCCACATCCGGGGGAACATCGAGGACGGCGTGAACCCGGGCATCGTGTTGATCTCGTTCACGACCAGCTCGCCGTCGTGCAGCAGGAAGAAGTCGACCCGCGCCAGTCCCTCGCAGCCGAGCGCCTCGAAGGCCTGCACCGACACCGCCCGCACCCGGTCGCGCAGGTGGTCAGGGAGGTCGGCGGGCACGTGCAGACCGGTCGACTCCTCGGGGAGGTACTTGGCGGCGAAGTCGTAGAAGTCGTGGTCGTCACCGACGACGATCTCGGCGACCACGCTGGCCTCCGGTCCGGCACCGTCAAGAACCTCGAGCACACCACACTCGACCTCGCGCGCCCCCTCGGCGGCCACCTCCACGAGCACCTTGGGGTCGTGCTCGCGCGCGGCCTCCACCGCCGCGTCGAGCTCCCCGATCGAGGAGACCTTGGTGATGCCGATGCTGGAGCCGCCACGGCAGGGCTTGACGAAGACCGGCAGGCCCAGCGAGGCGACCGCCTCGCGGCAGGCCGCCGCGTCCTTCTCCCATTCCCGGGACGTGATCACGGTGTAGGGCAGGACCGGGAGCCCCTGGGCCGCGAACACCAGCTTCATCGCGTGCTTGTCCATCCCGACCGCGGAGGCGAGCACACCGGCACCCACGTAGCGCACGTCGGCCATCTCGAGCATCCCCTGGATGGTGCCGTCCTCGCCCCAGGGCCCGTGCAGGACCGGGAAGACGACGTCCACCGCCCCGAGCACCTCGGGGACCTGCCCGGGCGTGAGGGAGACCAGCTCACCGCCGCCACCGGGGGGCAGCGCGAGGGGCGCGCCACCCGCCCCCACGGCCGGCAGCGTGTCGGCCGAGGTGATGCGCAACCGCTCGGGGTCGCCGCTCTCGAGGACCCAACGTCCCTGCCGGGTGATCCCGACGGGGACCACGTCGTACGCCTCGGGGTCGAGGGCCGCCATGACGCTCCCGGCGGTCGCGCACGAGATGGCGTGCTCGTTGGAGCGCCCGCCGAAGACCACCGCGACGCGGGGACGGTGCGGCGTGGACGGGCGGGCGGCAGGTGCAGTGGTCATGGCCCGGAGACCCTATCGTGCAGGGGCCGTCGGAAGGGGTCCTACGGTGGGCGCATGAGCGACCTGCGCGACGACCGACCCGCCGACGACCCCACCAGCACGCCCCACGCCGCCTGGCGCCGGAGCACCCTGGTGGTCGCGGCCGGTCGGCCACCGCACGAGCCCGACCAGCCGCTCAACACTCCCCTCACCCCGGCCGCGACCTTCGTCGCGGGAGGCGAGCGCGAGTACGGGCGGTACGGCAACCCCACCTGGACCGCCTTCGAGGACGCCCTGGGCGCTCTCGAGGGTGGCCGTTGCCTGACCTTCGCCAGCGGCATGGCCGCGATCGGCTGCGTGCTCGACCTCGTCGGGCACGGCGAGCGGGTCGTGGCACCCCGACACGCCTACCAGGGCAGTCTCGGGATGCTGGCCGACCTGGAGGCGCGCGAGAGAGTCTCCGTCGAGCTGGTCGACGTCACCGACACCGCGGCGGTGGTGGCCGCGTGCGAGGACGCCGCGATCGTCTGGCTGGAGTCCCCGACCAACCCCGCCCTCGAGCTCGTCGACCTGCCGGTGGTGATCGCGGCCGCGCACGAGGCCGGCGCCCGGGTCGTCGTCGACAACACCTTCGCCACTCCCCTGGTCCAACGACCCCTCGAGCTCGGCGCCGACCTGGTCGTGCACTCGGTGACGAAGTACCTCTCGGGGCACAGCGACGTCCTCATGGGGGCTGTCGTCACCGCCGACGAGGAGGTGGCCGACGTGCTCCGGCTCCGCCGCGACCTGTACGGCGCGATCCCCGGCACCCTCGAGTCGTGGCTGGCCCTGCGCGGCCTGCGCACCCTCGCGGTGCGTCACGAGCGCGCCCAGGCCAACGCGATCGAACTGGCTGCCCGGCTCGCCGACCTCGACGGGGTCGTCGAGGTGCGCCACCCGGGCTTCGGCGCGGTGGTCGCAGCGGTGCTCGCGGACGCGGACCTGGCGGACCGGTGGACGCGGAGCACGCAGCTGTGGGTGCACGCCACCAGCCTCGGGGGCGTCGAGTCGACCTTCGAGCGGCGTCGCCGCTGGCGCACCGAGTCGCCGACGATCCCCGAGGGGCTCGTGCGGCTCTCGGTGGGGATCGAGGACGTCGAGGACCTCTGGGACGACCTCGTCACCGCCCTCACGGCCGCCCGGGGCTGAACCGAGCCGCGCTGCGCCGAGCCCGGCGCTCAGTCGCGCTCGTGCTTGGTCTTCCGCTCCAGGAAGGCCGCCATCGTCTCCGCCGGCGTTATCTTGCCGGCCACCACGGCCTCGACCGCCTCGGCGATGGGTGCGTCGACCCCGGTCCGCCGGGCGAGGTCGAGCAGCGAGGAGCACGACTTCGCGCCCTCGGCGACCTGCCGGGTGGAGGCGGTGATCTCCTCCGTGGTCATGCCCTGGCCGAGCTTCTCGCCGAAGGTGCGATTGCGCGAGAGCGGGGAGGAGCAGGTCGCGACCAGGTCGCCGAGGCCGGCGAGCCCCATCAGGGTGAGCGGGTCGGCACCGAGGGCCATGGCCAACCGGGCGGTCTCGGCGAGCCCGCGGGTGATGAGGGAGGCAGTCGTGTTGTCACCGAACCCGAGGCCCACCGCCATGCCCACGCAGAGCGCGACGACGTTCTTGTAGGCGCCACCGACCTCGCAGCCGACGACGTCGGTGCTCCGGTAGGGCCGGAACGCCGGGGAGTGGCAGAGCGCCTGGAGGCGCTCTGCGACGTCCTCGTCGGCGCAGGCGACGACGCTGGCCGCAGGCTCGCGCCGGGCGATCTCACGGGCGAGGTTGGGACCGGAGATCACGGCGATGCGGTCCTGCCCGGCGCCCGTGACCTCCGCGATGACCTCGCTCATCCGCTTCACGGTGCCGAGCTCGACACCCTTCATCAGGGACACAAAGACCGCCTGCTGGGGCGCCACGCACGCCCAGTCGGTGAGGTTGGCCCGCAAGGTCTGCGACGGCACCGCGAGCACCACGAACTCGGCACCGGCCATGGCCTGCTCCGGGTCGCTGGTCGCCGTCACCGCGGACGGCAGCTGGACGCCGGGCAGGTACTCGGTGTTCTCGTGCGTGTCGTTGATCGAGGCGCAGACCTCGTCGCGACGGCCCCAGAGGGTGACCTCGTTGCCGGCGTCGGCGAGGACGAGGGAGAACGCCGTGCCCCACGAACCGGAGCCCATGATCGCCACCTTGGTCATCGCCGCTTCCTCCGCGTCTTCTTGTCGGACCCGTCCGGGCCATGGGGGTTGCCGATCTCCCGCACCCCGGCGCGCCGGGGGTCGAACCGCTCTGCCGGGGCCCGCTCGCCCCGGATCTCCTCGAGCAGATCGGTGATGGCGGTCATGATGTCCTCGGTCGCTGCACGGAGCACCGCCGGGGTCGGCTGCGCGCCGTCGTACGCCGTGAGATCGACGGGTGCGCCGGCGCGGACGGTGACCGTCTTGCGCGGGACGAGGTCGAACTTCGTGGCGTACGGCGCCAGGATCTGCTGGGTGCCCCACTGGGCCACGGGGACGACCGGGCACCCGGTGGCGAGGGCGATCCGTGCCGCGCCGGTCTTGCCCACCATCGGCCACAGACCCGGGTCACGGGTGAGCGTGCCCTCGGGGTAGACGATGACCAGCTTGCCGTCCCGAACCGCGTCGACCGCAGCGGTGAAGGCGTCGCTGGCGGTGCTCGTCAGCCGGGCCACCGGGATCTGGCCACTAGCGCGCACGATGCGCCCGGCGAAGGGGATGGCGAAGACCTCGGTCTTGGCGAGGTAGCGGGGCAGGCGCCCCTGGTCGTAGACGAAGTGCGCGAACGTCAGCGGGTCCAGGTGCGAGACGTGGTTGACCGCCAGCACGCAGCCGCCCCCTGCGGGGATGTGCTCACCGCCGTGCCAGTCACGACGGGTGGCGAGCGTCAGCGCCGGCTTGAGGATGCCCACGGCTGTCGTGAACGCCCACCCCCGCTTCTCGTGCAGTGTGCGCCGTCCGGCCACGTCACCTCCCGCGGTCCTGCGCGACCCCGTCGTCGCGCCGCACTGCACCCTACTGCCCGGGGGCCGTCCCCCCGGGGCACGCGAGCCCGCGTCCTGGCAGGATCGTGCTGATGTCCGAGCAGCCCCCCACCACCGGACCCGGCCCCGTTCCGGTGTCCGCCGACGCACCGCCGCCGCGGGTGGCGCTCGTCCCGGTGAAGAACCTGGCGGCTGCCAAGTCGCGCCTGGACGTGGCCCCTGAGGTACGGCGTGCGCTCGCGGCCGCGTTCGCCACCGACACGGTGGCCGCGCTGCTGGCGACGCCGGGCGTGCACGCGGTCGTCGTGGTCACCGACGACGAGGAGATGGCGGTCCGTCTCGCCCGTCTCGGCGCCGTGGTCGTCCCGGACCCGCTCGGCGACCTCAACGACGCACTGGCCCATGCCGCCGCGGCCGCAGAAGAGCAGTGGCCCGGGAGCGCTTCCGTGGCGCTCTGCGCCGACCTGCCTGCAGCGAGCCCGCGGTCGTTGGAGGTACTGCTGCGGCTGGCCCCGCCCGGGGAGGCTTTCGTGGCCGATGCCGAGGGGCGGGGAACCACCGCCCTCCTGACCCCTGCCTCCACACCCTTCCGCTCGTCGTTCGGGCCAGGGTCGCGCGACGCGCACCTCGCGGCCGGGATGCTGGACCTCAGCGAGAGCGAGCAGTTGGAGGCCGGTCTGCGCCGCGACGTCGACACGCTCGCCGACCTGCGGTCGGTGCTCGCCCTCGGGGCAGGTCCGGCCACCACGGCCGCAGCCATCACGGCCGGACTGGGCTGACCCCCGACACGCACGAAGGGGACGGCCCAGTCGGCCGTCCCCTCCGTCGTGCTGGTGTGCTGCTGCTCAAGCCTTCTTGGCGGCGGTGGTCTTCTTCGCCGTCGACTTCGTGGCGGTCGCCTTCTTCGCAGGAGCCTTCTTCGCCGCGGTCTTCTTGGCGGGCGCCTTCTTGGCAGTCGTCTTCTTGGCCGCGGTCTTCTTCGCCGGGGCCTTGGTGGTCGTCTTCTTGGCGGGTGCCTTGGCCGTCGACTTCTTGGCCGCCGACTTCTTCGCGGTGGACTTCGTCGCCGACGAGGAGCTCTTCTTCGCCGAGGACTTGGTCGGCGTCGCCTTCTTGGCTGCGCTCTTGGCGGTCGAGGCCGTCGCCTTGGCGGTCGAGGCCGCCGTGCTCACGGTGAGCTTGGGGAGCTTCTTCGCACCCGACACGACGTTCTTGAGGTCGGCGCCGGCGTTGAACTTCGGCACCGCCGTCTTCTTGGCCTTGATCCGCTCACCGGTCTGGGGGTTGCGCACCCAGCGCGCCTCACGCACGCGCTTCTCGAACGACCCGAAGCCGGTGATGGCGACCTTCTCGCCCTTCGCGACCTCGCGAGTGATGGTGTCCAGCACCGACTCGAGCGCGTGAGCGGCAGCCTTCCGGTTGCCCTCGTAACGCGCGGACAGCGCGTCGATCAGCTGACTCTTGTTCACAGCACTTCCCTTTCGGTGAACGTGGGAGCCGAGCCTGTGCTCGACTTTCCCTTGGCACGCTAGGGAAAAGTGGTCTCCGCCACAATGACCACGCCGGTTCTGCGGCAGGCTTTTTTCCGGGACCACAAAGCCCTCGGAGACGATCGAGTCGTCGACCGCACGAGGAATCCCATGCGGGCTTGACGATTCTCGTCACCCACCGGCCCGGGAAGTCCCCCGGGCCCGCCGGGTCAGCTGTGGATCGTGGCGGGCTTCCACCGCGGGCGAGAGCCCTCGTACGTCGTGATGTCCGCCTCGTGACCGAGCGTGATGCCGATGTCGTCGAGACCCTCGAGCAGCCGCCACCGGGTGTAGTCGTCGATGTCGAAGGAGGCCTCGACACACCCCTCGCCCTCGCCGGCGCGCACGGTCCGTGCCTCGAGGTCGACGGTGACCGTCGTGCCGGGCGCGGCCTCGAGGAGGTCCCAGATCCGCTGCACGACCTTCTCGTCGACCTGGGCCGCGACCAGGCCGGCCTTGCCGGAGTTGCCACGGAAGATGTCGGCGAACCGCGAGGAGATGACGGCGCGGAACCCGTAGTTCTGCAGCGCCCACACGGCGTGCTCGCGCGAGGAACCCGTGCCGAAGTCGGGACCGGCGACGAGAACCGAGCCGCCGGCGTACACCGGGTTGTTGAGGACGAAGTCGGGGTCGTTGCGCCACGCAGCGAAGAGGCCGTCCTCGAACCCGGTCCGGGTCACGCGCTTGAGGTAGACGGCGGGGATGATCTGGTCGGTGTCGACGTTGCTGCGGCGCAGCGGCACGCCGACGCCGGTGTGCGAGGTGAAGGCGTCCATGTCAGTTGCTCCCTCCGGCGCCGGCGGGCACCAGGTCGTCGAGGTCGGCGGGCGAGGAGAGCCGGCCGCGGACCGCGGTGGCCGCCGCGACCGGGATGGAGACCAGGTGGGTCCGCCCGCCCTTGCCCTGCCGGCCCTCGAAGTTGCGGTTCGACGTCGAGGCGCTGCGCTCCTCGGGAGCGAGCTGGTCGGGGTTCATGCCCAGGCACATCGAGCAGCCGGCTCCGCGCCACTCGCCGCCGGCGTCCTTGAAGATGACATCGAGGCCCTCCTCCTCGGCCTGCAGGCGCACCCGCACCGAACCGGGGACGACCAGGAGGCGGGTGTCCTCGGCCACCTTGCGACCCTTGATCACCTCGGCGGCGAGGCGGAGGTCCTCGATCCGGCCGTTGGTGCAGGAGCCGACGAAGACGGTGTCGACGGGGATCTCGCGCATCGGCGTGCCTGCCTCGAGACCCATGTAGGTCAGGGCCTTCTCGGCAGCGACGCGGTCGCCGGGGTCCTCGAAGTCCTCGGGGGCCGGGACGGAGGCGCCCAGGGGAACGCCCTGGCCGGGGTTGGTGCCCCAGGTGACGAAGGGAGTCATCTCGGAGGCGTCGAGGACGAGCTCCTTGTCGAAGACGGCGTCGTCGTCGGTGACCAGCGTCTGCCAGTGCGCGACGGCCGCGTCCCAGTCCTCGCCCTTCGGCGCCTCGGGACGGCCCTGGATGTAGTCGAAGGTGGTCTGGTCGGGAGCGATGAGGCCAGCCTTGGCACCCCACTCGATCGACATGTTGCAGATGGTCATCCGCGCCTCCATCGAGAGCTCATCGATGGCCGGGCCGCGGTACTCGACGATGTAGCCCTGGCCACCACCGGTGCCGGTGTGCGCGATGAGCGTGAGCACGAGGTCCTTGGCGGTGACACCGTCGGGGAGGCTGCCCTCGATGGTGACTGCCATGGTCTTGGGCTTGGCCTGCATGAGCGTCTGGGTCGCCAGGACGTGCTCGACCTCGCTGGTGCCGATGCCGAAGGCGATCGCGCCGAACGCGCCGTGGGTGGAGGTGTGGGAGTCGCCGCACACGATCGTCATCCCCGGCTGGGTCAGGCCGAGCTGCGGGCCGACCACGTGCACGATGCCCTGCTCGACGTCGCCGAGCGGGTGCAGACGCACGCCGAACTCCTCGGCGTTGCGACGCAGGGTCTCTACCTGGGTGCGGGAGACCGGGTCGGCGATCGGCTTGTCGAAGTCGAGGGTCGGGACGTTGTGGTCCGCGGTGGCCAGCGTCAGGTCGGGACGCCGTACCGGGCGGCCGGCGAGCCGCAGCCCGTCGAAGGCCTGCGGCGAGGTGACCTCGTGGATGAGGTGCAGATCGATGTAGAGGAGGTCGGGCTCTTCGGGTGCGGTGCGGACGACGTGCTCGTCCCAGACCTTCTCGGCCAGGGTCTTGGCCATGACTTCCTCCTCGATGCCGGTGTGTGCTCCACCCTAACGCTTGCATCCCATCATTCGAGACGGCAGTATTAGAGTATGGACAACACTAGCGGAGTCGGAGTGCTCGACAAAGCCGCCCTGGTGCTCTCGGCACTCGAGGCCGGACCGGCCACGTTGGCGGGTCTGGTGGCGGGCACGGGCCTGGCCCGGCCGACCGCCCACCGGCTCGCCGTGGCACTCGAGCACCACCGGCTCGTGGCGCGGGACATGCAGGGCCGCTTCGTGCTCGGGCCCCGCCTCGCCGAGCTCTCCGCGGCCGCCGGCGAAGACCGGTTGCTGGCCGCCGCAGGACCGGTGCTCGCCCGGCTGCGCGACATCACCGGCGAGTCCGCACAGCTGTGGCGCCGCCAGGGCGAGCACCGGGTGTGCGTCGCCGCTGCCGAGCGCCCCTCGGGCCTGCGCGACACCATCCCTGTCGGCTCCCAACTGACGATGCGCGCCGGGTCCGCGGCGCAGGTCCTCCTCGCCTGGGAGGACCCCGAGCGCATGCACCGCGGCCTGCAGAACGCGGCGTACTCCGCGACCGCTCTCTCCGGCATCCGACGGCGTGGCTGGGCCCAGTCGATCGGCGAGCGCGAGCAGGGCGTGGCGTCGGTGTCGGCGCCCGTGCGCGCGCCGTCCGGCAAGATCATCGCCGCCGTCTCCGTCTCCGGACCGCTCGAGCGGCTCTCGCGCCAGCCGGGACGCATGCACGCGCCCGCCGTCCTCGCTGCTGCCGACCGGCTCTCGGAGTCGCTGCGGCGGGCTGCAGCAGAGTAGGACTCAGAAGAGCGCAGCCTGCTCGAGTTCGAGGAGGAGCTGCTTGCGCGCCGTGCCGCCGGCGTAGCCCGTCAGCGACCCGTCGGCGCCGATGACCCGGTGGCACGGGATGACGATCGGGATCGGGTTGCGGCCGTTGGCCAGGCCCACGGCCCGGGACGCGGCGACCGTCATCCCGAGCCTGGTGGCGACCTCCCCGTACGACGCGGTCTCGCCGTAGCCGATCGTCAGCAGCGCGTCCCACACCCGTCGCTGGAAAGCCGAACCGGTCGGTGCCAGCGGGAGGTCGAACGCGGTGAGCTCCTTGGCGAAGTACGCCGCCAGCTGCTCGCGCACCCGCCCCAGCAGGACTGCGCTGTCGTCCCGCTCCCCCAGGGGTCGCCCGTCGCCGGGCGGCAGGAACGGCGCGAACTCGATCGCGCTGACATGGTCGTCGCGCGCGACCAGCCTCAGGTCGCCTACGGGGCTCTCGGTCACGGTCCACACGGGTCGATCCTCTCCTCTGGGGGGAACACGCAGTGCCACAGGTGCACCTGGGCGTAGGAACGCCACGGCCGCCACCGCTCCCCCGCGTGCTCGGCGGCGCGGGGGGCGTCGTCGTGACCCAGCGCCCGGAGCGCCTGACGGGTGCCAAGGTCCGTGGGCAGCAGCACGTCGGGGTCGCCCCACACCCGCAGGGCGAGCCCGTCGACGGTCCACGGGCCGATCCCGTGCACCCCGAGCAGCGCGGCCCTGGTGGCCGCGCGGTCGGTGCCGCGGTGCAGGTCGAGGTCACCCTCGGCGACCCGGGTCGCCACCTCGTGGAGGGTGCGGGCGCGGGTCCGGGTCATCGCCCAGGTGCCGGGATCCGCAGCGGCCAGCGTCTCGGCATCGGGGAAGGCGTGGGTCAGGTCGTCGGGCGCCGCACCATCGGTCACCGGGGTGCCGAGGTCGCGCAGGAGACGGGCAGCCATCCCTCGGCCGCTCGCCACGCTGACCTGCTGCCCGAGCACGGTGCGCACGAGCGCCTCGAAGCCGTCGACGTGGCCGGGGACCCGCAGGCCCGGCAACCGTCGCACCCGAGGCTCGAGGAGCGGGTCCGCACCCAGGTGGGCATCGATGGCCTCGGGGTCCGCGTCGGCGTCGAGGAGCCGGCGTACGCGCTCCACGGCGGCTCCGACGTCGCGCAGGTCCGCCAACCGGAAGGCGGCCACGACACGGTCGTCAGCGGGGCGGAGGTGGACCGTCCCGGTGCCGTGCGGGAGCCGCAGCACCCGGGCGTACGACGACGCGTCGCCGACCTCAAGCCCCGGCACCGCGCTGGCGGCGAGGAACCGCAGAAGCGAGCCGGCCGCGAACGGCCGCCGCACCCCGAGGGCGACCTCGAGCACCCCGGGGCCACCGGGTCCACGGCGCCGGGTCGCGCGCAGCTGGGACGGCGTGGCGGCGTACACCTCGCGGACCGTCTCGTTGAACTGACGCACGCTGCGGAAGCCGGCCGCGAACGCGACATCGACGAACGGCAGGTCGGAGCTCTCCACCAGGACGCGGGCGGTCTGGGCCCGGTGGGCGCGGGCGAGCGCCAGGGGGCCGGCGCCGAGCTCGCCGACCAGCAGCCGGTTGAGGTGCCGGGTGCTGAAGCCGAGCCGCCGCGCCAGCCCCTCGACACCCTCGCGGTCGACGGTGCCGTCGGCGACCAGCCGCATCGCGCGCCCCGCGACATCGGCCGCGAGGTCCCACCGCGGCGAGCCCGGCGTGGCGTCGGGCAGGCACCGCCGACAGGCGCGGTACCCCGCGGCGTGGGCAGCGGCCGCGGTCGGGTGGAAGGTCACGTTGCACTCGCGCGGCGTGCGGGCCGGGCAGGAAGGGCGGCAATAGATCCCGGTGGTGCGCACCCCGGTCCAGAAGACCCCGTCGAACCGCCGATCGCGGCTGCGGACCGCCCGGTAGCAGGCGGTGGCGTCGAGGTCCATGCACCCATCATGCCGCCCGGACGGGCTCCAGGCTGGCGGAAATCGGACGGCGCAGCCGGGACCGGAGACCGACCCTGCAACGCACGAGGACGGGCGAGTTGGCGGTCGGCGTCCAGAGTCCCAGTTGAGATGATCGGGACTGCCACACGAACGGGTGCCAGTTGGTTTCAGGCCGCCCGAGTGGCGGTCGTGAACCCCTTCGGTCCCCACCATTGCGACAGGTGCCGCACCTCGGTGGCCCCTCGAACACCAGTTCCAGTTCCCGCCCCCGTCGGCGGACTTGGGCCGTTGGACCGGCTTCGCCCGCAATCCGTGGACACGACGCCGCTGCAGTGGCACCGTGGATTGGTGACGCGCGCCATCGAAGCCGACTACCTCGTGGTGGGAGCCGGGGCCATGGGCATGGCCTTCACGGACGCCTTGACCGACCACGCCGACGTACGGGTGGCACTGGTCGACCGTCGCCACAGCCCCAGCGGACACTGGCTCGAGGCGTACCCCTTCGTCCGCCTGCATCAGGCCTCGGCCTTCTACGGCGTCGCGTCGACCCTGCTTGGCGGCGGTCAACTTCAGCAGCGCGGAGTCGAGAGAGGCCTGCAAGAGCGGGCCTCCCAGTCGGAGATCTGTGCCTACTACGCCCGGATGCTTGACCGGATGCTGGAGTCAGGCAAGGTCGAGTTCTTCCCTAACAGCCAGTACGTCGGCGACCGCAGCTTCGTCTCGCTCATCTCGGGCCAGCGGTTCGAGGTGCGGGGGGCGTGCCGGATCGTCGATGCCCGCTACCTGGCCCCCAGCGTGCCGGCGGAGAAGCCGCCTCCGTTCGGCGTCGCCGAGGACGCCCGCGTGCTGCCGGTCAACGAGCTCGCACGACTGGAGGAGGCGCCGAGCCAGTACGTCGTCGTCGGATCGGGCAAGACGGCGACCGACGCCTGCATCTGGCTGCTCTCGCGCGAAGTGGACCCCGACGCGATCTGTTGGGTGAGGCCCCGCGACCCGTGGATGATGAACCGGGCCCTGGTCCAGCCGGATCCCGCGATCTTCCTCGGCATGGCCGCGGACACGATGAGGGCAGCGAAACACGCGACCTCCATCGAAGACCTGTTCCTGCGTCTTGAGGATGCCGGGATCATGCTGCGCATCGACCGCAAGGTGATGCCGACGATGGCCAAGACGCCCACTCTCGCTACGTGGGAGCTCGAGCAATTGCGCACCATTGACAACGTCGTGCGACGAGGGCACATCGAGGGCGTCGAGCGGGGCAGCGTCACCTTCGCCGACGGATCGGTCGCAGTCGCGGACGACGCCCTCGTCATCCACTGCGCCGCGGACGGTTTGAAGTACCCCCCGCTCGTCCCTGTCTGGCGACCCGAGACGATCACACTGCAACCGATCAGGGCTGGCTTCCCCTGCTTCGGCGCGGCCCTGGTCGGGTACGTCGAGGCGACCCGCGAGGACGACGACGAGAAGAACCGGCATTGCCCGCCCTCACCGTATGGAAACTCGATGGCGGAGTGGGCCAGGATGAACGTCCTGGGCACCAGGGCCGCGATCTCCTTCTCGACTGAGCCCGACATAAGGGAGTGGTCCGATCAGGTTGCGCTCAACCCGGCCCGGATACCGCCCGGACATGCCGGGTCGGCGGCACTGGACAAGGCCCGCGAACGCCTGGCGACTCACACCCGTCCAGGACTGGCCAGGCTTGCCGAACTGATGTGAGTACCGGCGTGGCGTCGGGCAGGCACCGCCGACAGGCGCGGTACCCCGCGGCGTGGGCGGCGGCGGCTCGCCGAGCGGCCGGTCGGGGCGGATCTCCCGAACCCGCTCCCTACCAGCCGAACACCACCGTCATGGGGTAGTGATCTGAGAGCTCGATCTCCGTGGTGCCCGGCTCCGTGAGCTTGGTGATCCAGCCCTCGTCGTTGCGCTTCAACGCAAACAGGTGCGCCTCCCCAGAGAGGTAGAAGGGCGTGATGGCCGCTCCGACGTAGTTGGCCGACCATTTCGTCTTCTCAACATCCACCCAGCCACGCCCGTCATCATTGATTCGTGAGATGAAGGCTTCTCCCGTGCTCTTCAGCCCGAACAGGTACGGATGGCCACCCAACTGGTAGGAGACAACCGCAACGTAGTTGGACTGCCACCTCCAGCTCCCCAGGTCGTCCCAACCGCGCCCGTCATCACGAATCCGGCTGATGTACGCCCGGTCATTGCCCTGCTTCAGCGCGAACACGTAAGGGTGCCCGGCCAGCTCGAACGTGGTGATGGCATCAGGCACGTAGCTGGACTGCCATTTCCAGCTCCCCAGGTCGTCCCAACCGCGCCCGTCATCACGAATCCGGCTGATGTACGCCCGGTCATTGCCCTGCTTCAACGCGAAGAGGTGGGGGTGGCCGTGGAGATAGAACGGCACGACGGCAACGTAGTTGGACTGCCACCTCCAGCTCCCCAGGTCGTCCCAGCCGCGCCCGTCATCACGAATCCGGCTGATGGACGCCCGATCATCGCCGCGGTTCAGCGCGAAGACGTAGGGATGACCGTCCAGCTGGAAGGTTCTCACCGCCGACCCGAGGCAGTGGGACTGCCACTCCCAGCTCCCCAGCTCGTCCCAGCCCGACCCGTTGTCCCGGATGCGGCTCACGTAGGCGCGATCGTTGCCCTGCTTGAGCCCGAACAAGTAGGGGTGCCCATTCAGCTCGAAGGACCGCACCGCAACGTAGTTGGACATCCATCGGGCGCGCATCAGGTCCTGGTGGTAGCCATGCTCCAAGGGAAAGACCCAGTCCTTCGGCACATGAGCCTCGACGGGTTTGAGCGGGACGCTGCTTGGGTGGGTCGAGGGGCGGTAGAAGACGAAGTCCAGCTGGTCTACCTGCATTTCATCGTGCGGGTTAGGGATTCTTCGCGGGCTGAAGACCTGGTCGAGCTTGTTACTCGGAAAATCGATGGTCTCGCATTCCCGATCACCATTGACCTCGGTCCAGCTGTCCCGCGCATCCACACGTTCCATCTCAGCCTTGAGGGTCTCCCTCTGCGATCTGTGCACGTTGAGGTCTCCCGCGACAATCAACGCATAGTCGTCGGCGGAGAGTCCTGTCGCCAGCACGCGGGTCTGGTCGACCAGCTGGCGAATATCGACCAGTCCCGCGGTGTGCGAGAGGCTGACCACGATCTTCTTCTCGTCGGGCCCCGTGATGACGGCGACCAGCACCCCCTTGTTGGCCCAATCGTCCTCCCCGGAATCGAAGGGGTTGGCCATCTTCGTACCAAGCAGGGTGTCGCGGTCGCGGTCGTAGATGTAGATGCTGCTCGCATCGATCTTGTACTTACTCAGCAAGACCAGCCCAGAACCGACCGCAAACTGAGAGGACTTCGGCCCGAACGCGTGATAGGGGTAGACATCCCGCAGCTCGCGAGCGACCCATTCCATGTTCTCGTCCGACCAGACCTCGTTCAGGGCCACCAGGTCGGCATCACTGCGCCGGACCCAGCTCGCGATGCCGAGCCGTCGCTGCTCGTCGGCGAACAAGAGGGGATCCATCGGTTCGATCCGGGATCCCGTGAAGAAGCGCTCGGCATCACCCCAAACACCTTTCAGTTTGGCGCCGATGATGGCTTGTGAGCCTTCGAACAAATGGGTGTTGTATTGCAGCAGGACCAAGCGATTATCTACCGGACTGGATTCCCCCGCAGGAACCGACGAATCATCATTCATCTTGTCGTCCTCCCCATCTAGGTAGATCAAACTGTGCTCGGGCCCTACGAGCCTGTCCAGGTCCTGCTCGCAGTGGTGACCACAGGGCCTGAATGTGCATCGCTGCAGCCTCTAGCCACGACCTAGCAGATGGTCGACAATGTGCTCGGTGCCGAATCCACCTCAGCCGACAGTGGTGGCTTCGGCGTAGCGGTGGGGCGCCCCGGATCCCTGGGCGTCGCCGCGGCTCCGGATCCCCCGGTGCGCACCCAGCGCGCGGAGCGCGGAGAGGATCGCGACGAGGTCGACGATCTCCTGCAGCAGCGCCCCGACGACAGCCGGGAGGTAGCCGAACGCCGCCACGAGCATCAGCCCCACCGAGATGACGATGCCCATCCAGATCGACTGCAGCGCAATGTTCACGGTGCGTCGGGAGACCAGCATGACGTCAGCCACCCGCGCCACGTCGTCAGAGGTGATGACCGCCGACGCCGATTCGCTGGCCGCCGTCGCTCCCCTGCCCGCCATCGCGATCCCCACATCAGCGACGGCCAGCACCGGGGCGTCGTTGATGCCGTCGCCGACCATGAGGACGGGCCGGGGCTGAAGGGCGCGCACGATGTCGATCTTGGACTGGGGTGTGGTCTCGGCATGGACGGTCGAGATCCCCACCTCACGTGCGATCGACTCGGCAGTCGACGCGACGTCACCGGTGACCATCACGACCTCGCTCACCCCCATCTCACGGATGCGCGACACCGTCGCCGCAGCGAGTGGTCGCACCGGGTCAGACAGCACGATCACGCCCGCAAGCTCGTCGTTGATCGAGACGTAGACGGCCGATTCACCGCCGACGAGCACGGTGCGCTCGAGGGTCCCGACGACCTCCTCGATGAACGACGGCTTGCCCACCCGCACGGCCGAACCGTCGGCCAGGGTCGCCTGAACGCCGTTGGTGGCGATCTCCTCGGCGGCAAGAACCTGGGGCAGCTCGAGCCGTTGGTCTCCCGCCAGGTCGATGATCGGCTGGGCGAACACGTGCACCGAGTGCTGCTCGGCGGCGGCCGCGAGACGCAACGTCTCTTCGGCGGACCGATGGGCGGCACGAATCTCGACGACATCAGGCTTGCCTTGCGTCAAGGTGCCGGTCTTGTCGAAGGCGACCGATCGCACCGTGGCGAGACCCTCCAGTGCCCCGCCTTCCTTGATGATGACGTTCAACTTCGCTGCCGAGCTCATGCCTCCCATGAACGCCACGGGGGTCGCGATGAGCAGCGGACACGGCGTGGCAACGACGAGCACCTCGGCGAATCGCACCGGGTCACCGCTGAGGTACCACGCGAGTCCCGCAATGAGCAGGGATCCGAGGGTGAACGGGACGGCGTACCGGTCCGCGAGCCGCACCATGGGCGCCCGTGAGGCGACGGCCGACTCCACCAGGTGCACGATCGTTGCGTACTGGGAGTCCTTGGCGGCCTTCTCGGCCCGCATCGTGAAGGTCTCGGTGCTGTTCATCGTCCCGGACAACAGCACGTCACCGGCAACGTACGTCACCGGGACGGGCTCCCCTGTCACCGAGGACTCGTCGATGACCGCGCGCGCTGACAGGAGCGTCCCGTCAACGGGTAACACTTCGGACGACCGGACGAGCAACTGGTCGCCGACGGCCACCTCGTCGACCGGAACCTGTTCCGCGTCACCCGTCTGCGGATGGACGCGCTGAGCGAACGCGGGCGCCCGGTTGAGCAAGGTGTCGAGCTCGCGACTGGCTCGACGTGCGGCCAGCGCCTCGAGCGCTTCACCGCCGGTGAGCATCAGCGCGATGATGAGGCCGGCGACGTACTCATCGACTGCCAGCGTCGCGACCATGGCGATGATGGCGAGGATGTCCAGTCCCCAGTGCCCGGACATGAGTTCGCGGACCATGCCGACCGCTGTGACGACGATGACGATCCCGATGACGACGTAGGCGGTCGTCGCGAGGGCGGTGGACTGGTCCAGCGCCCACAGAGCCACCCCGAGAGCGAGGCCGACGAACGCGAAGACAGTCAGGAACTGCCCGCGGAAGAACACCGCCGTGTCACGCACACGCAAGTCCCTTCGTGACCTCGAGGTCGCGACATTACCCGAGGAGCTTCCTCGAAGGCATTCTGCGCTCCCGGCGCCACCTCGGCTGCGGGCCACGCAGCTCGACCACCATGACCCTGGACACTCACGGCCACCGGCTCGACGACCGGCTCGAAATGCCGAAAGGCCCCGCCCAGCGTTTCCGCTGATCGGGGCCGCTCGTCGGTGTGGTACCCCCGACCGGATTCGAACCGGCGCTACCGCCTTGAGAGGGCGGCGTCCTAGGCCACTAGACGACGGGGGCAAGCGGAGGGAACTCTAGCCACAGCTGGAGTTCACCGTCCAATCGGGACGTTCGCTGGGGTACTAGGACTCGAACCTAGACTAACTGGACCAGAACCAGTCGGGCTGCCAATTACCCCATACCCCATGGGATTTCGACCCCGCGGCGACCTCTGGAGAGCACCGTGGAACCGAGGCGAGACGATACACGGGGACCGCCGGTCGCTCCAAAACGGGTGCTGCGTCAGGAGGCGGTGACCGGTGCCGGCGGAGTGGTGGTGCGCTGCACGTCCCACCGCCGCGCGAGGAGGACCACCAGGACCGCGTAGACGCCCGCCTGGGTGAGCGTGACGGGGATGTTCCACCACGAGACCTCGGCGACCGCGAGGCTGTCGCCGAGGTCACCCAGCATGATCGCGAAGCCGAAGGCCAAGAAGTTGTTGAGCACGTGCAGCGCGATGCCTGCCTCGAGGCCGCCGGTGCGGATCACCAGCCAGGCGGCGATGACCCCGAAGGCGAAGCGGTCGAAGAACAGCGGCGGGTTCTGCGCCCCGTGGGCGATGGCGAACAGCAGGGCCGTCGCGAGGATCGTCACCCAACGGTGGCGGAAGACCGCACCCAGCGCCTGGAGCAGGTAGCCCCGGAACACGTACTCCTCCCCTGCGGCCTGGAGCGGCGTGGTGAGCAGCACCACCAGTCCGAGCAGCAGGGTGGTCGAGGTGACGGGGTTGAGATCACCGGTGGGGACGGCCTCGTCCACGGGCACCAGGAGCGCCACGACGACCTGCGCCACCAGCGCGATCACGGAGATGCCGAGGCAGGCGGCCAGCAGCTTCCACCGCATCTTCGGTACGACGGAGGTCAGCCACCGCGGCCGCATTCCGTGAAGGACCCGGATCGCCAGCCAGGTGACGAGGATCATGGAGCCGAGCACGAGGTTGAGGTACAGCAACCCGGCGGGGGTCACCTGCTCCATGGTGGCGGCCTGCTCGAGGCTGGCCCAGAACGGGCCCCCCTCGAGCCAGATGCCGATCGCGAGGACAGGGAGCAGGAGCAGCGGCGCGACGACGAGCGAGAGGACGATGACCAGGATGCTGCCGACGACGGGCCGCCACCAGCGGTAGTTCCAGGTGCGCAGCATCCGGTGGTACTCGCGCGGCTCCGGGTGGGGATGCGGAGGACGTCCGCCACCGGTCCACGCCACGATGCCGTCCGGCTGGCCGACCGGCGCCCGGTCCTGGGAGGCGGGGTCCTGCAGGACCGGGGCGGGCACCGGCCACGGGCCCGACCCCGGCGGCGGGTAGGTCGGGTCGGGCTCGTGGACGGGGTGCAGCCCGCTCACGCCTGACCTGGGTGGTCCTGGGCGGCCGCGAGCCGGCGCAACGACCGCTCGCGCCCGAGCAGCTCAAGGGACTCGAAGAGCGGCGGGGAGATCCGCTTCCCGGTGACCGCGACGCGCACCGGCCCGAAGGCGTGCCGGGGCTTGAGGCCCAGGTCCTCGACGAGCGCCGTCCGCAGCGCCTCCTCGATGGCGGGGGTGGCCCACTCCCCCAGCGCCGCGAGCGCGTCGTGGGAGGCCTTGACCACCGTGATGCCCTGGTCGTCGAGCAGCTTGGCGGCATCGGTCGGGTCCAGGACGAACGCATCGTCATCGACGAAGAGGAAGCCGAGCATGTCGCCGGCCTCGCCCAGGGTCCCGATCCGCTCGTGCACCAGGGGGGCCGCCTCGGTGAGCAGCGCGCGCTGCTCCGGGGTCACCTCGGCGCCGAGCACACCGGAGGCCTGCAGCATCGGCACCAGCCGCTCGGTCAGGTCCGCGACGTCGAGGGCACGCAGGTGGGCGGCGTTGATCGCCTCGCACTTCTTCAGGTCGAAGCGGGCGGGGTTCGGGTTCACGCGGCGGATGTCGAAGACCTCGACCATCTCGTCCATGGTGAAGACGTCCCGGTCCTCGGCGATGCCCCAACCCAGCAGCGCAAGGTAGTTCAGCAGGCCCTCGGGCAGGAAGCCCCGCTCGACGTACTCGCCCAGGCCGGCGCCCGCGTCGCGCTTGGACAGCCGCTTGTTGCCCTCGCCCATGACGATGGGCAGGTGGCCGAAGCGCGGGGCCCCCGGGCCCAGGCCGAGCTCGGCGAGCGCCTCGTGGAGCGCGATCTGGCGGGGGGTGCTAGAGAGCAGGTCCTCGCCGCGCAGGACGTGGGTGATCTCCATCAGCGCGTCGTCGACGGGGTTGACCAGCGTGTAGAGCGGGTGCCCGTTCCCGCGCACCAGGACGAAGTCGGGGACGTGCTCGGCCAGGAAGCTGATCTCGCCGCGGACCAGGTCGGTGAAGACGACAGGACGGTCGGGCATCCGGAACCGGAGCACGGGCACGCGGCCCTCGGCGCGGTAGGCGGCCCGCTGGTCCTGGTCGAGGTCGCGGCAGTGGCCGTCGTACCCGCTGGCGCGGTTCTCCGCGCGGGCCGCGTCGCGTCGCGCGTCGACCTCGTCGGTCGTGCAGAAGCACTCGTAGGCCTTGCCGGCCTCCTTGAGGCGGGCCGCGACATCGGCGTAGATCTCGAGCCGCTCGGACTGCTTGTACGGTGCGTGCGGGCCGCCGACCTCGGGCCCCTCGTCCCAGGTGATGCCCAGCCAGCGCAGCGAGTCGATGACGGAGGCGTAGCCCTCCTCGGTGTTGCGCGCGGCGTCGGTGTCCTCGATGCGGAGGACGAGCGTGCCTCCGAAGTGCCGGGCGAAGGCCCAGTTGAACAGCGCGGAGCGCACGTTGCCGACGTGCAGGGTCCCGGTGGGCGACGGGGGGAAGCGCACCCGGACCTGCTCGGGAGCGAGGTCGCCGAGCACGTCGCTCAGGTCCCCCGCCGTCGTCGGGGCGGGCACGGCCGGGGCCGCGGGGTCAGTCACGAGCAACCACCTTGTTGGTGAGGGAACCGATGCCGGCGACCGAGACCTCGACCTCGTCACCGACCTGGAGTGGACCGACACCCGCGGGGGTGCCGGTGAGGATGACGTCGCCGGGCAGCAGCGTCATCACCGAGGAGACGTGGGCGATCAGGGTCGGCACGTCGAAGATGAGGTCGGCGGTGGTGCCATCCTGGACCACGTCGCCGTTGAGGTGGGTCTGCACGCGCAGGTCCGCGGGGTCGAGCTCGGTCTCGATCCACGGGCCCAGCGGGCAGAAGGAGTCGAAGCCCTTGGCGCGGGTGAACTGGCCGTCGCGCTGCTGCAGGTCACGGGCGGTGACGTCGTTGGCGACGGTGTAGCCGAAGACGACCTCGAGCGCCTTCTCGACGGGCACGTCGCGGCAGATCCGGCCGATGACGACGGCGAGCTCGCCCTCGTAGTCCACCCGCTCGCTCTGCCGGGGGTGGTAGATCGGGTCCGCCGGGCCCGAGACGCTGGTGTTCGGCTTGAGGAACATCAGCGGCTCGTCGGGCACGTCCTGGCCCATCTCGGCCGCGTGGTCGCGGTAGTTGCGGCCGATGCCGACGACCTTGCTGCGCGGGATGACCGGGGCCAGCAGCCGCGCGTCGGCGATCGGCACCTCCGTCGACGTCAGCTTGAGGCCGACGTAGAGCGGGTCGCCGGCCAGCACCACCAGCACGGCGTCCTCGGCGGGCTGGCCGAAGTCGTCGACCTCTCCGGTCAGGACGCCGAACTGCGGGTCCTCCCCTGTCGTGAACCTGGCTATACGCACTCGGCGAGCCTACCGGCGGACCGGCCTCACTACCCTGGGCGGGTGAGCACCGCTGTGGACGAACGCGCCCGCGCCTCCGTCCTTGGTGAGGCGGCGTGGCACGCCCGCCGTGACGCGCACGAGCGCCGCGTCGACGCCTGGACGAGCCCGCACCTGGAGCGCCGGCGTACCGGCGAGGCGCACCCGGTCCACGACTTCCTGTTCACCTACTACTCCCAGCGGCCCGCCGCCCTCCGGCGCTGGCACCCCGGTCACGGCGTCGTCCTCGCCGGGGACACCACGGCGTACGACGGGCTGAAGGGGTACGCCGCGACCAGCGGTGGCGTCACGGTGCCGGAGGCGTACGTCGCGTCGCAGGCTCGGATGCTCCGCACGCTGCGCACCTTGCTGGTGGCGACGGCGGCCCGCCCCGCCCAGCTGGGCTGCTTCGGGCTGCACGAGTGGGCGATGGTCTACCGCCTCGATGCCGTCGAGGTGCGGCACTCCTCGTGGCCGCTGCGCCTGGGAGCCGCCGGCACCGACGCCGTCGTCGAGCAGCACCGGATCCGGTGCACGCACTTCGACGCCTACCGTTTCTTCACCGAGCCGGCGCGACCGTTGAACGTCCTCTCCCCCGGCCGCGACGACCGGGCCGAGCACGAGCAGCCGGGCTGTCTCCATGCCGGTATGGACCTCTACAAGCACGCCTTCCGGCTCACCCCGATGATCGCCTCCGAGCTCGTCGCCGACTGCTTCGCGCTCGCCCGCGAGATCCGCGAGCTCGACATGCGCGCGTCGCCGTACGACCTGAGTGCACTGGGCTACGACCCGGTCCCGATCGAGACCGCCGCCGGTAAGCAGGCGTACGTCGAGGCCCAGCAGGACTTCGTCGAGCGTGGCTCGCCGCTGCGGCAGCGGCTGGTCGAGGAGTGCGACCGGCTGCTCGCCGTGGGCGACTGACGACGGGCGTTGTCGATACGCCAGGCACCTCCCGACGCCCGGATGAGGTGCGTGACGTACCAACAACTGCCCGCTCAGCCGAGAAGAGCCGGCGGCACCCGGTCGGCCCAGGGGCGAGCCTCCTCGACCTGGGCGGCCACGGCGAGGAGCAACTCCTCCTGGGCGGGCCGCGCGGCGAGCATGACGCCCACGGGGAGCCCGTCAGCCTGGTGCAGCGGCAGCGAGACCGCGGGCATGCCGGTGACGTTCCACGCCGACGTCCACGGCGTGAAGCGCTTCTGGGCCTCGAAGTCGGCCTCGGGATCGGCGTCGTCGCGCAGCGCGCCGACCGGCAGCGGCAGGTCTGCCAGCGTGGGCGTGAGCACGAGGTCGTACGGCGTGAGCGCGGTCAGCGCCGTGGCAGCGTGCCGCCGCAGCGCGCCGAGCGCGAGGCCGAAGTCCGGCCCGGAGACGGCATGGCCGCGATCGGCAAGCCAGCGTGTGAGCGGGCGGATCCGGTCCTCGCGCCCCGGCGGGACCGGCGAGAGCGCCGTCAGCACGGCCCAACAGGTCTCGAAGTCGACCACGGCCTCGGCCGGCAGCGGTGCCGGCACGTCGACCACCTCGTGCCCCAGTTCCTCGAGCAACCTCGAGGCCTCCTCGTACGCCGCCAGGCAGGCCGGGTGCACAGCGGTCTCGGCGATCAGCGGTGCCGTGAAGCGCGCCACCCGCAGCCGACCGGACGGACGGTCACAGGCGTCCATGAAGGTCCCGGCCGGCGGAGCGGCCCAGAAGGGGTCACCGACGGCCGGTCCGGCCAGCACGTCGAGCAGGGCCGCCGCGTCGCGGACGGTGCGGGCGAGCGTGCCGGCGATCGCCAGCCCGACCGGGTCGCCGTACGCCGGGGCGCCGCTGACGCGGCCACGACTGGGCTTGAGGCCGACGAGTCCGCAGCAGCTGGCGGGGATCCGGATGGATCCGCCGCCGTCGGAGCCCTGAGCGGCCGCCACGACGCGGGCCGCCACCGCGGTCGCCGCTCCCCCGCTGGAGCCGCCCGCCATCCGCGTCGGGTCCCACGGCGTCACGGCCGGGGGCTGCCCCTCGGGCTCGGTGTAGCAGGGGGAGCCGAACTCCGGGGTGCTCGTCTTGCCGATACTCACGAGACCGGCGCGCTCGAGCCGGAGCACCACCTCGTCGGAGACCTCGGGCACGAAGTCGTCGTAGGCCGCCGACCCGAAGGTCGTGCGGACCCCGGCGGTCAGGTTGAGGTCCTTCACCGCCGTGGGCACGCCGTGCAGCGGTCCGCGTTCGTCGCCACGGCCGCGAGCCTCGTCAGCCGCGTCCGCCGCGGCCATGGCCGCCTCCGGCGTCAGGGTGACGAACGAGCCCCAGCCTGCATACCTCTCAGCGCGGGCGAGCGCGTGCTCGACCAATTCCCGGGAGGACACCTCCCCCGCCGCCAGGGCAGCGGCCTGCTCGAGCATGGTCAGGTCGTGCAGCGCAGCCATGCCCCGAGGCTATGTCGTGCCGGTCGCCCCGCTCAGGCGGCGTAGCCCGACCAGTGGCCGAGGAGGAGCCAGAAGACGCCCATCATCAGCACGCCCCCGAGGACCGGCAACCAGAACGTCGGCATGCCGGTGCCGCTGGCACGCCGCACGCCCAGCCAGGACAGCACCCACAGCACCGGCCCGGTCAGTCCGAGGGTGAGGGTCGCCAGGACCTGCTGCTGGGTCCCGCAGGCAGCGGCCTCGTCCCCGCACACCGCGGGCCCGGAGAACAGGCCCAGCAACGTCATCAGCCCGGCGACGATCCCCTGGACCACGAGGAGGGTGCGGGTCAGCCCGGGGTCCTCGACCGGCTCGGCCGCTGCGGGGCGGCGCGGGCTCACGCGCCGTGGCGACGCAGGCCGAAGGTGACGCCGTCGAGGAGCGCGCCCCAGGAGGCCTCGATGACGTTGTGGCCGACGCCCACGGTCACCCATGAGCTCACGCCGTCGGTGGTCTCGATGAGCACCCGGGTGATCGCGTCGGTCCCGTGGCCCTGGTCGAGGATGCGCACCTTGTAGTCGATGAGCTCGAACTTCGCGACCTCCGGGTAGGCCTGCCCGATCGCCTGGCGCAGCGCGTGGTCCAGGGCGTTGACCGGACCGTTGCCCTCCCCCGTGGAGACGATGCGGGCCCCGCCGGCACGCAACTTCACCGTCGCCTCCGAGAGCGCCTCCTCGCCGGGCTTGGAGTCGGTGATGACCCGCCACGACTCGACCTCGACGTACGCCGGCCGGCTGCCCTCGACCTCCTCGGCGAGCAGCAGCTCGAAGGAGGCGTCCGCGGCCTCGAACGTGTAGCCCCGCGACTCCAGGTGCTTCACCCGGTCGGTGACCCGGGTGATCAGGGCCTTGCCCTCGGGCGTCTCGGTCGACAGGTCGAACCCGAGCTGGCGGCCCTTGAGCTCGATGCTGGCGCGGCCGGCCATGTCGGAGACCAGCAGGCGCATGTCGTTGCCAACGCCGACCGGGTCCATGTGCTGGTAGAGGTCAGGGTCGACCTTGATCGCGCTCGCGTGCAGCCCGGCCTTGTGCGCGAAGGCGCTCGTGCCGACGTACGGCTGGCGGGAGGCGGGCGGGAAATTCGTGACCTCGGCGACCGCGTGCGCGATGCGGGTGGCCTCGCGCAACCGGCCCTCGGGCAGCACCGGGCGGTCGAGCTTGAGCTCCAGCGCGGCCACGACGCTGACGAGGTCGGCGTTGCCGGTCCGCTCGCCGTAGCCGTTCATGCAGCCCTGGACGTGGGTCGCACCCGCGTTCACGGCAGCGACGCTGTTGGCAACGGCACAGCCGGTGTCGTTGTGGGCGTGGATCCCGACCCGGCCGGTGCTGGTGTCCACCACGTCGCGCACGATCTCGCCGACCCAGTCGGGGAGCATCCCGCCGTTGGTGTCGCAGAGCGCGACCACGTCGGCACCGGCCTCGTGGGCAGCCGCGACGACAGCCAGTGCGTAGTCGCGGTTGCGGCGGTAGCCGTCGAAGAAGTGCTCGGCGTCGACGAAGACCCGCAGCCCCTCGGCCTTGAGGTGGGCCACGGTGTCGCGCACCATCGCGAGGTTCTCCTCGAGCGTGGTGCGCAGCGCGAGCTCGACGTGCCGGTCGTGGGACTTCGCGACCAGGCAGGCGACCGACGCACCGGAGTCACGGAGCGCGGCGACCTGCGGGTCGTCGGCGGCCGCCACCCCTGCGCGGCGGGTGGCCCCGAAGGCCACCAGCTGGGCGTGCTCGAGCGTCAGCTCCTCGCGTGCGCGGCGGAAGAACTCGGTGTCCTTGGGGTTCGCACCCGGCCACCCGCCCTCGATGAAGCCCACCCCCAGGCCGTCGATGAGCCCGGCGATCGTCAGCTTGTCGGCGACGGAGAGGTTCAGCCCCTCCTGCTGGGCGCCGTCGCGCAGCGTCGTGTCGTAGACGTGGAAGGAGTCGCTGGTCACGGGGTGGTCCCTCGGCTCTGGTCTCGGGGTCTCGGGTCGGTCGGCTGCGGGCAACAAAAAACCCTCCCGCGGGACGAGAGGGTGGCGCGTCGGGAGCGAGGTGGCTCGCGACGCGCTAGGAAATGATGATCGTGGTGCGGTTCATGGTGACCTCCACTGTGCCAGACCCGGCGTACGACGTCACGGGGTCTCGCGATCCGGGCGCCGGGCCGGCCTCAGCGGGCGAGCTCACCCAGGAGGGTCCCGTCCCGCCAGGGCGCCCCCGGCGCGGGGTCCCACCGGGTGCCCTCGGAGGCGAGGCTCCAGGCGAGGACCGCCGCGAGCAGCGCCAGCACCAGGACGCCTGCCCAACCCCGGCCGGGGCGACGGGTGAGGAACCGGGCCAGCCGCCGGGACGGCAGACGCACCCGCATCGAGCCGGGCAGCCACCACAGCGCCAGGGTGGTCATGAGCGCGAGCCCCACGAGCAGAGGAGTGCCGGTGACCCCGACCAGCAGCAGGCCGACGGCGAGCAGGAAGACGAGGAGCCCCGTCCAGGTCAGCAGGACGAGAGTCCCCCAGGTGGCCACACCGGCGTACCAGGGGCTGGCGGCCACCGTCAGCGGCAGGTCGTACCACCGGGCACGTCCCCGGATCTGCTGCCGCTCCCGGGTGGCCGAGGACGCCCACGAGGCGGTCCGCAGCACCAGGACGAGGGCGGTGAGCACTAGCAGTGCCAGGACCGGCGCAGCGAGGATGGCGAGCGCGCTGGCGGCCGCAGCACCGATCCCCAGCAGCCACCGCTGCAGCGGGCCCACGTCGCGGGGCGGGGCGACGGGGACGAGCGGCATCATCCTCGTGGCCGGGCCGCGGTCCTCCTCCGACGAGGGGTGCCCCTCCAGCCACGACTCCAGCCGCTCCAGGACCTCGGGGAGCGGCGGCCGGTCCAACGGGTCGGGCGCGAGGCACTCCTCCACCAGACGCCGCATCAACGGGTCGACCTCGCGCAGGTCGTGCTCCCCGCGACGGACCCGATCCATCACCGCCATCGCCGGCCCTCGCCCGTACGGCGGCGCCCCCGTCGAGGCGAACGCCACCGTCGCCGCCCAGGCGTGCACGTCTGCGGCCGGTGTCGGGTCGTCACCGTGCAGGATCTCCGGCGCGAGGTAGCCGGGAGTACCGAGCAACCAGCCGGTGTGGGTGATCCGGGAGTCCTCGGCCAGCCGCGCGAGCCCGAAGTCGATGAGGACCGGGGACCGGCCCTCCAGTAGGACGTTGGTGGGCTTCACGTCACGGTGCAGCACCCCGACGGCGTGCACGGCCTCCAGCGCCTCGGCCAGTGCGTGGGCGAAGTGGACGAGGCTCTCACCCAGGATCGGGCCCTCAGAGCGAAGGTGCTCGTGCAGGGACGGCCCCGGGACGTACCGGGTGGCGACGTAGGGCACCTCGCCCCAGGGGTCCGCGTCGAGCACCTCCGCGACGCGGGGGCTGCGGACACGCTCGAGCGAGGCCACCTCCCGTTCGAGCCGCAGCCGAGCCTCCTCGTCGCCGACGACGTGCGGGCGCAGCACCTTGAGCGCGACCTGGCGGCCGTCCGAGGCCTCCGCCAGGTGCACGACGCCCATGCCGCCTTCCCCGACCTTGTCGAGGAGGCGGTAGTCGCCCACCCAGGCGTCGGCCGTCTCGGGGGTGCGTGTCGCCCCGGGCCTGGGGGCCGACGCGTCGCGCGCTGCCACCCACCCACGGTAGCCCGCGCAGCGTCGGTCAGCGCTCGGCGGCGAGGATCCGCACCCACGCGTCCCGCGGCATGGTCCCGTACCGGTGCCCGTGTCCCTCGTCGAAGTTGTTGCTCACGGCCATGTCCACGGTGAGGTTGAGGAAGGTCACCAGCGGCCGCCACTCCAGCGCGGGGTTCACCTCGGGTGCGAGCGGCTCCGCGAGCCAGTCGGGCCGGCGGAAGGCGGTCCGCCAGTCCCACCACGCCACCCCGTCGTCGAGCTGCTGGAGGAACACCGCGTCCGGCAGGGCACCGCCCAGGTCCGCGGGTCGGTTGGCGAACACCACGCGGCGTCCGTCGCCGACCACCGGACGGACGTGGGGCGACCCGGGCCGGCGGTCCTCCTCGGCCTCCCGGCGCAACCCGGTCATCGCCGGCGCACCGACGAACAGCGCGCCGTCGGTGCGGGCGAGCAGCTCCTCGAGGTCACCGAAGGCGCCGGCCAGCCCGTAGGCCCCCAGGCTCTCCCCGGCCACCAGCAGCTGTGGTCGGTCTGCCCCGCGGGTGGCCAGACGTTCCTCGACCGCGGCGACCAGCGCGACACCGGACTCCACCGCGCTCCCCCGCTCACCGAGGAAGGCTAACGGGCTCGGCAGGTGGGAGTACTGCATCGCGACCGTGGCCACGTCGCCCCCGGCGAGCCGCTCCAGCGGTCGCACGATCCGCTCGTTGACCCAGCCGGTCCCGGTCGGCAGCACCACCAGGACCCTCCCGCGGTCGAGCCCACCGAGTCGTTCCAGCTCGGCCACCGCGGTCCGGGCCCGGACCACCGGTTCCGCGTCGGCCTCGAGCCCGACGAACGCACGCACCGGCTCGATCGGCGGCGGGTCCCCGGACCCGGGCCCGGCCCACGCCCCGCGGAGCCTCGCTGCGCTCGGGCCGCGGGCGACGAAGTCCCGTCCCTCGTGGCCCAGGGTCGCCCACGACACGCGCGAGGCCGGGCCGCCCGAACGGTGCCGTGAGGTCGGGACGGGGTGGACCGAGAGGTCTACCTGGCGGTCGGAGAAGGCGAAGGCCTCGTTCACGGTGCCGAGGGTGCGCTGGTAGACGTGGATGTCGAGGAGCATCACCCCGCCACCCACCACGACGACGAGGGAGAGCACCGCGGCCAGCCAGGACGGCAGCACCACGCGACCCGCGCGGTGCCCCAGGCGCCACGCGAGCCGGACCACGGCCAGGCCGACCACCAGCAGCCCGGCCACCAGCAGCGCGAGGGCGAACGTGCCGGTATAGACCCACACGTGGCTCCCCGGCTCGTAGCCGAGCCGACGCCACGTCCAGGCGTGCTCGCGGGTCGCGACCACCGCCACCCAGACCGCTGCACCCGCCACCACCACCAGACCTGACCGCCGCAGCCGGAGCTCGGTACGCACCGACCACGGCCGTTGGTCCGTGTCCCACCCGCACCGCACGAGCAGCGGACGGAACACCGCGAGGAGCAGCACCCCGAGGCCGTACCCCAGGGCCATCGCGAGCCCCGTGACCAGGCCCTGGAAGTACCACGCCCTCGGCAGCAGCGTCGGGCTCAGGGAGACCCAGGCGCTCCCGAGCGCGGCCGCCAGAGCGAGGAGCGAGGGACGGAGGAGCACTCGGTTATGGAACCGATGGCGAACGCGGGGGCGCGCAGGTTCAGGGGGGACCGGGGCGGGGCGCTCCTCCGGGGAGGTCACCGCGGCCATGGGAGCGGTCACAGCCCGTCGAGCTCGGCGATCAGGGCGCGCGACGCCACCTGGCGGTACCGGGACTGATCGCGGTCGTCGTACACCTGGGGGTGGGGCACGACGCGCTCAGACAACCCGGTGCAACCAGCCGAAGGTGTCCTCCGCACGGCCGTACTGCAGGTCGACGAGCTGGCGGCGGATCTCCTGGGTGACAGGGCCGACGAAGTCCTCCCCCGTACCGACCTTCCCGCCTTGCCAGCACAGGGTGCCGACCGGCGTCACGACCGCGGCGGTGCCGCAGGCGAAGACCTCGGTGATGGTGCCGTCCGCGACCCCTTCGCGCCACTCGTCGACGTCCAGGCGACGCTCCTCGACCCGGTGCCCGAGCTTCTGCGCGAGCTGGATGATCGAGGCGCGGGTGATGCCCTCGAGGATCGTGCCGGTCTCCGGGGTGACGATGTGGCCGTCGGCATGGACGAAGTACATGTTCATCCCGCCGAGCTCCTCGACGTAGCGCCCCTCCTGGGCGTCGAGGAAGACCACCTGGTCGCAGCCGTGGGCCGAGGCCTCCTGCTGGGCGACCAGCGAGCTGGCGTCGTTGCCGCCGGTCTTGGCCGCGCCCATGCCACCGCGACCGGCGCGGGTGTACTCCTCGGTGAGCCAGATCGAGACCGGCTTCACGCCCTTGGCGAAGTACGCGCCCGCGGGCGAGGCGATGACCATGAAGGTGACGTGCTGGGCCGGGCGCACCCCGAGGAACACCTCGGAGGCGAACATGAACGGACGCAGGTAGAGGCTCTTCTCCCCCGCCGCGTCCGGGACCCAGCGCTGGTCGATCTCCACGAGCGCGTCGACGGCCGTGACGAAGTCGGCCACGGGCAGCTCGGGCAGCGCGAGCCGCTGGGAGGAGCGGATCATGCGCGCCGCGTTCTGCTCCGGGCGGAAGGTCCAGACCGAGCCGTCGTCGTGGCGGTAGGCCTTCATCCCCTCGAAGGTCTCCTGGGCGTAGTGCAGTACCGCCGTCGCGGGGTCCAGCGAGATGGGGCCGTACGGCGTGATGCGGGCGCCGTGCCAACCCTGGTCGGGGGTCCACTCGACGGTGACCATGTGGTCGGTGAAGTTCACCCCGAAGCCGGGGTTCGCCAGGACCTCGGCGAGGCGCTCCGGCGACGCGGGGTCGGGGTTCGCGGTGACCTCGAACTCGAGGCTGGAGGTGCCGGGCTTGCTGGGGGACATGGGGGGCACGGTAGCGGACCTTTCGGCGTGTTGCGGGGTAGGCCGCCGGCCCCGACCGGGTCCGGTCAGGCGAGCCTGGCGGCGATGGCGTCGCCGACCTCGGTGGTACGGCGGGTGGCGCCGGGGACGCGCTCGGCGAGGTCGGCCACCACGGCCGCCTCCACCTCAGCCGCGGTCTTGTCGTGACCGAGGTGGTCGAGCAGGAGCGCGGTGGAGAGGATCGCGGCGGTGGGGTCGGCCTTCTGCTGGCCGGCGATGTCGGGCGCCGAGCCGTGGACGGGCTCGAACATCGACGGAGCGGTGCGGTCCGGGTTGACGTTGCCGCTCGCCGCGAGCCCGATGCCACCGGTCACGGCAGCCGCGAGGTCGGTGATGATGTCGCCGAAGAGGTTGTCGGTGACGATCACGTCGAAGCGCGCCGGGTCGGTGGTCATGAAGATCATGGCCGCGTCGATGTGCATGTAGTCGACCTCGACCTCGGGGAAGTCGCGAGCGACCTCCTGGGTCAGCCGCCACCACACCGCGCCGGCGTGGACGAGCACGTTCGTCTTGTGGACGAGCGTGAGCTTGCGGCGGGGCCGGCGCTGGGCCCGGGCGAACGCGTCGCGCAGGACCCGCTCGACACCGAAGGCGGTGTTCACGCTGACCTCGGTGGCCACCTCGTGAGGGGTGCCGACGCGCAACGCCCCGCCGTTGCCGGTGTAGGGGCCCTCGGTGCCCTCGCGGACGACGACGAAGTCGACCTCGCCGGGATCGGCCAGCGGGGAGGACGCCCCGGGGAAGATCCGCGACGGCCGCAGGTTGACGTAGTGGTCGAGCTCGAAGCGCAGGCGCAGGAGCAGGCCACGCTCGAGGATCCCCGGGGGCAGGTTCGGGTCGTTCGGCTTGCCGCCGACGGCACCGAGCAGGATGGCGTCGGCGCCGCGGACCTCCTCGAGCACGCTGTCGGGCAGCACCTCGCCGGTGCGCAGGTAGCGCTCGGCACCCAGGTCGTAGGTGGTGGTCGCGAACGTCAGCCCGGCAGACGAGGCGACCGCCTCGAGGACCTTCAAGGCCTCCGCGGTGACCTCACCGCCGATGCCGTCCCCGGGGATGACCGCCAGCTGCACGCTGCTCACAGAACTCATGCCCGAACGTTAGTTGTCGTCGGGCCGCAGCCCTCCGTTGTCTCGCAGGTCAAGCGCCATCTGGACCGCGACGACCTCGGGGTGGTTGTCGGGGTAGTGGCGGGCGGGTCCCCAGTCGGGGTACAGGTCGTACATGGGTTTCTCCGGTCGGGTCGGGGGACGGGGTCCCCGGGGTGCGGGTCGGTACGGGTGGGTCGCTCCACCGGCAACGAGCCAGCACCGGGCCGACGGATTGCGTCGGGGGTGGGACTCGAACTCAGAGTGTGCGGGTCGCGCGTCGTGCTGTGTGCGCCGCGGAGCGAGGGGCGTAGGGCCGAGGCAACACCGGACTCCGCGGCGAGGGGGCCCTACTTAGCTGGCCTCGCCACGGCAGTCGATGAGTACGAACACGCTCCGCATGATGGGAGGAACGGTACGCCGGTCCCCTGCACCCTGTCCCGGGTCTTCTCCGGCTCTCCCAGCATGCGAGACCAGGTTCCACCGCTCGGACTGGTCCGGGGGGTCGTGCACACCCTTGCGAGACTCACCGCATGAGCGCCCCCCTCGAGCTGCCGAAGGTCGTCTCCCGCGCCTTCGAGGTCTCCCTCCGGCACGGGTACGCCTCCTTCTGCCGCAACGAGACCGGTCGCCTCCTCGCCGCTCTCGCCGCCACGCGCAGCGGCACGCTCGCGGAGTTCGGCACGGGTACCGGCGTGGGCACGGCCTGGCTCCGCTCCGGGATCCGCGAGGGCGCCCAGATCCTCTCGGCGGAGCTCGACGACACGCTCGCTGAGGCCGCCACCAAGCTCTTCGCCGACGACGAGCGCGTCGAGGTCGTCGCCGCCGACTGGTCGACCCTGCGCGGCCGGGCGCCCTTCTCCCTGCTCTTCCTCGACGCCCGCGAGCCCGACCACAGCGGCGCGGACACGGTCGTGAATCTCATGGAGCCGGGCGGGATCGTCGTCATCGACGACCTGGTCCCGTGCGAGTCCTGGCCGCCGCTGCGCGCCGGACGGGTCGACGGCCTGCGCGAGGCCTGGCTGACCGACGAGCGCTTCACCGCCGCCGAGGTCATGGTGGCCCCCGACACCGCGGTCATGCTCGCCACCAGGCGCTGAGCGCCTAGCTCGCCGCGGGCTCCGCCGCCGGCCCCTCGGGCACCTCGAGGGGCACCACGAACCACGGCAGGAAGTGCTGTGCCAGCGGCCCGATCGCCAGGGCGTAGAGCACCGTGCCTGCCCCCACCGCTCCCCCGAGCAGCCAGCCGATCGCGACGACGGTCACCTCCAGGCAGGTGCGCACCAGGCGCAACGACCGTCCGGTGTGGCGCGAGAGCCCGGTCATCAGCCCGTCCCGCGGGCCCCGGCCCAGCTGGGACCCGATGTACATCCCCGTCGCCACCCCGTTGAGGACCACGCCCGCGACCACGAGGACCACCCGCAGCCAGACGTCCTCCGCGGGATCCAGCAGCCACAGCGTCAGGTCGGCGGCCAAACCCACGAGGAAGGCGTTGGCGATGGTGCCCACCCCGGGCCTCTCCCGCAGGGGCCACCACAGCAGCAGGACCACGAAGCTCATCACGATGACGGCCTGGCCCAGAGTCAGCGGGACGTAGCGGATGAGCCCGGAGTGCAGGACGTCCCAGGGCGCCACGCCCAACCCGCTGCGCAGCATGAGACCGAGGGACACGCCGTACAGCAGGAGGCCGAGGGTGAGCTGGACGAGCCGACGTGGCAGCCGTCCAGCGCGGAGCTGGGCCAGCGGGCCGAGATCGGCCAGCATCGCGGCCGTGCGGACGGGTTTCCGAGGGCCGGGAGCGCCGCCGAGCACCTCGTCGGTGGTGCTCACTCCTCGGCGAGGTCCACGGCCCGCACGGACTCGGCGTGCATCGCGTGCTCGATCTCGCCGAGCACCTCGGCCGGGATGGCGGAGTCGACGGACAGCGCGACGAGCGCGTGGCCCCCCTGGCGGTCACGCGAGACCTGCATGCCCGCGATGTTGACCTTCGACTCGCCCAGGATCTGGCCGACGGTACCGACCATGCCGGGCCGGTCCTCGTAGCGGAAGAACGCCAGGTGCTCGGTCGGCTCGATGTCGACGGCGAAACCGTTGACCTCCACGAGCCGCTCACGCTGGGCGATGCCGATCAGGGTGCCGGAGACCGAGACCGAGGACCCGTCGGCGAGGGTCCCGCGCAGCGTGATCAGGTTCCGGTGGTCGGGGCTCTCCGGGTCGGTGACCAGGCGGACCGCGACACCGCGCTCAGCAGCCAGCAGGGGTGCGTTCACGTAGGACACCGCGTCCTCGACCACGTCGGCGAAGACACCCTTGAGGGCGGCCAGCTCGAGCACCTTGACGTCGTACGCCGTGATCTCGCCGCGGACCTCGACGTCGAGCGCACTCGCGACCTCGCCGGCCAGCGCGGTGAAGATCCGGCCCAGCTTCTCGGTCAGCGGGATGCCCGGCCGCACCTCCTCGGCGATCACGCCGCCCTGCACGTTGACCGCGTCAGGGACGAGCTCGCCCGAGAGCGCCAGCCGGACCGAGCGCGCGACCGCGATACCGGCCTTCTCCTGGGCCTCGTCGGTCGAGGCGCCGAGGTGCGGCGTGGCGACCACGTTCTCCAGCTCAAAGAGCGGCGAGTCGGTGCACGGCTCCTGGGCGAACACGTCGAGACCGGCCGCTGCGACGCGGCCCTCCTTGAGCGCGGAGTAGAGCGCGATCTCGTCGACGATCCCGCCGCGGGCGGCGTTGACCAGGACCAGCGAGGGCTTGACCCGCGCGAGCTCGTCGGCGCCGATCAGCCCTGTGGTCTCGGGGGTCTTGGGCAGGTGGACCGACATGAAGTCGGACTCGGCCAGGAGCGTGTCGAGGTCGACCAGGCGGACGCCCATCTGGGCGGCACGGCCCGCCTGCACGTAGGGGTCGTAGGCGATGACCTTCATCCCGAACGCCGCGAGCCGCTGGGCGACGAGCACCCCGATGCGTCCGAGCCCGACGATCCCGACGGTCTTCTCGAACAGCTCGATGCCGGTGTAGCGGCTGCGCTTCCACTGGCCGGCCCGCAGCGCCGCGTGGGCCGGCGCGACGTGCCGGGCCGCGGCCAGCATCAGCGCGACGGCGAGCTCCGCGGCCGAGACGATGTTCGACGTGGGCGCGTTCACCACCATGACGCCGCTCTGCGTCGCCTGCTTGACGTCGACGTTGTCGAGACCGACCCCGGCCCGGGCCACCACTTTCAGACGCGTCGCAGCGGCGAGCGCCTCCGCGTCGACCTGCGTCGCGCTGCGCACCAGGATGGCGTCGGCCTCGCCGATCGCGGCCAACAGTGACGCGCGGTCGGCACCGTCGCAGTGCCGGACGTCGAAGTCCGGGCCCAGCGCCTCGACGGTCGCGGGGCTGAGCTCTTCGGCGATGAGTACGACGGGCTGGGTCACGGCTGTTCCTCGGGGTCTCGCGAGCGACGCGCGGTGCGCGGGAGGGGCGTGCACGTCGTTGTGCCCGGCCTTCGATGCTACCGGCCCCACCGGCCCGCGCCAGGGCCGTCCACGCCGGGTCCGTGAGGCCCGGGGAGGTGCGGCCAGTCCTCCTCTCATCGGACGACCCGAAACACCTGCCCCAGGGTCAGACGGATGCCGTGGCGAGCTTGAGGGCGAAGCCGAGGAAGACCACCCCGACGACCGAGGTTCCTCCGGCCGTCATCGCGGGTCGCTGACGACAGATCTCCGCCAGCCGGGCGCCAGCGAAGATCAGCGCGCTGAGGTAGAGGAAGCTGGCGATCTCCAGCAGGACGGCGAGGACGAGGAACGGGATCACCGGCTCCGGATAGGCCGGGTCGACGAACTGGACGAAGAAGGCGACGAAGAACAAGATCGCCTTCGGGTTCAGCAGGCTGATGACCAGCGCGCGACGCGTTGCCGACGCGGCCGGCGCGTGACCACGGCCCGCGGGTGCCACGTGCTCGCCCGGGTCCCGCACCACGATGGCGGCGGCCTGGTCGGCGAGCGCGCGCTCGGACCTGTCGTGCCCGGGCCTGCGTCGCATGCTCCAGGCCGCTCGCAGCAGGCCGATCGCGAGCCACGCCAGGTATCCGGCACCCAGGTACTTCACCACCGCGAACGCGGTCTCGTTCGCCTGCAGCAGCGAGGCCACGCCGACCGCAGCCAGGAGCATCAGCACCGCGTCCCCGGCGAACACCCCGCAGGCCGCCGCGTACCCCCGCCGCACGCCGTCACGGGCAGCGACGGTGAGCACGAAGAGGGAGTTCGGCCCCGGGAGCAGGACGATCAGCACCATCCCGACCAGGTAGGTCTCGAGGTCCGTCACACCCCACACGGGCACATCCTCTTATGGCGAACGCGGTCGCGCGACGGGACAGACCCGGGCGGCCGAGGGATGGAACAGGACTCGGCCAGCGGGACGACGACGGGCCGGGACCATCGGTGACGGTCCCGGCCCGGCCGGCGCGTGCTGGGCGTCAGCGGGTCGCGGTGCCCTCGACGTAGTCGGAGTCGTGCGACTTCACCCACGCCATGAGCTTGCGCAACTCACGGCCGGTGGCCTCGATCGGGTGCTGCTCGCCCTTGGCGCGCAGCTCCTTGAACTCCGGCGAGCCCGCGGCATGGTCGTCCATGAACCGCTTGGCGAAGGTGCCGTTCTGGACGTCGGCGAGGACCGCCTTCATGTTCTCCTTCACCTCGGGGGTGATGACCCGCGGGCCGGAGACGTAGTCGCCGTACTCGGCGGTGTCGGAGACCGACCAGCGCTGCTTGGCGATGCCGCCCTCGTACATCAGGTCGACGATCAGCTTGAGCTCGTGGAGGCACTCGAAGTACGCGACCTCAGGCTGGTAGCCGGCCTCGGTGAGGGTCTCGAAGCCGTACATCACCAGCTGGGAGGCGCCACCACAGAGGACCGCCTGCTCACCGAAGAGGTCGGTCTCGGTCTCCTCGGTGAAGGTGGTCTTGATGCCACCGGCACGCAGGCCGCCGATGCCCTTGGCGTAGGAGAGCGCGAGGTCCCAGGCCTTGCCGGAGGCGTCCTTCTCGACCGCGACGAGAACGGGCACGCCGCGACCCTCGGTGTACTCGCGGCGCACCAGGTGGCCGGGACCCTTGGGAGCGACCATGAACACGTCGACGCCCTCGGGCGGGGTGATGAAGCCGAAGCGGATGTTGAAGCCGTGGCCGAAGACCAGGGTGTCGCCGGGGGCGAGGTGCGGCTCGATCTCCTCGGTGTAGATCTTCTGCTGGTGCTGGTCGGGCGCGAGGATCACGACGAGGTCGGCCTCCTCCACCGCCTCGGCGGGGGTCAGCACGCGCAGGCCCTCGGCCTCCGCCTTCGCACGGCTCTTGGACCCGGGCTGGAGACCGATGCGGACGTCCACCCCCGAGTCGCGCAGCGACAGCGCGTGGGCGTGGCCCTGGCTGCCGTAGCCGATGACCGCCACGTTCTTGCCCTGGATCAGGGAGAGGTCGGCATCGTCGTCGTAGAACATCTCAGCCACGGGGGCTTCTCCTTCTGGTTGCTTTCTCGGTCTGGGTGGGTGCGCGGCCGGCCGCTCAGGCGGTCGCGGGCGGTGCGGGGACGGGCACGGGCACCGGCTTCACAGTGCGGTCGCCGATCGAGCGGCCTCCGCGGCCGATGGCCACGACACCCGACTGCACGATCTCCCGCAGCCCGAAGGGCTCGACGATCCGCAGGAAGTCCTCGATCTTGCCCTGGTTGCCGGTGATCTGGATGGTGAGGGCGTCGGTGGCGACGTCGACGACCTTGGCCTTGAAGAGCTGCACGATCTCGAGCACCTGGCCGCGGCTCTCGGCGTCGGCGCGCACCTTGACCAGAAGCAGCTCGCGCACCACCGAGGCGGGCTGGTCGAGCTCGACGATCTTGATGACCTCGACCAGCTTGTTCAGCTGCTTGGTCACCTGCTCGAGCGGCGAGTCGGCGACGTTGACCACGATGGTCATGCGGGAGACGTCCGCCTGCTCAGTGGGGCCGACCGCCAGGGACTCGATGTTGAACCCACGACGGCTGAACAGGCCGGCGATGCGCGCCAGGACGCCGGGCTTGTCCTCGACGAGGACCGACAGGGTGTGCTTGCTCACTGGTTGCCTTCCGGGTGTGCGGGATCTCGCCGGGCTCGACCGCCCATGGTCCTCACAGGTCGTCTTCCTCGAACTCGGGTGCCAGGTCCCGGGCGAACTTGATGTCGTCGTTGCTCGTGCCGGCCGCGACCATCGGCCACACCATGGCGTCGCGGTGCACGCGGAAGTCGACCACCACGGGGACGTCGTCGATCTCCATCGCCTTGCGGATCGTGGAGTCCACGTCGCCCGGGGAGTCGCACGAGAGACCGACCGCGCCGTAGGCCTCGGCCAGCTTCACGAAGTCCGGCACCCGCTTGCTCTGCAGGTCGGTGTTGGAGTAGCGCTCGTTATAGAACAGCGTCTGCCACTGGCGCACCATGCCGAGCGACTCGTTGTTGATGATCGCGACCTTGATCGGGATCCCCTCGATGGTGCAGGTGGCCAGCTCCTGGTTGGTCATCTGGAAGCAGCCGTCGCCGTCGATCGCCCACACGGTGGCGTCGGGGCGCCCGACCTTGGCCCCCATGGCGGCGGGCACCGCGAAACCCATCGTCCCGGCACCGCCGGAGTTGATCCAGGTGTTGGGGTTCTCGTACTGGACGAAGTGGGTGGCCCACATCTGGTGCTGCCCCACGCCGGAGCAGTAGATCGCCTCCGGACCGGCGATCTGGCCCAGCCGCTGGATGACGTACTGCGGCGCGAGCGAGCCGTCGGCGGGCTCGTCATAGCCCAGGGGGTACTTCTGCTTGACCCCGGTGAGGAACTCCGCCCAGGCCTCGTAGTCGCCGGACTCGCCCTTGTCGTGCTCGAGGCGCAGCGTCGCCACCAGGTCACCGATGACCTCGCGGCAGTCACCGACGATGGGGACGTCGACCGCGCGGTTCTTGCCGATCTCGGCGGGGTCGATGTCTGCGTGGATCACCCTGGCGTGCGGGGCGAAGGAGTCCAGGTTGCCGGTCACCCGGTCGTCGAACCGCGCCCCCAGGCTGATGATCAGGTCGCTGCGCTGCAGGCCCGCCACGGCCGCCACGGTGCCGTGCATGCCCGGCATGCCGAGGTGCTGGGGGTGGCTGTCGGGGAACGCGCCCCGGGCCATCAGGGTGGTCACCACCGGGATGCCGGTGAGCTGGGCGAGGGCCAGCAGTTCGGCCGACGCCCGGGCACGGATCACCCCGCCGCCGACGTACAGCACCGGACGACGCGCCTCGAGCATCAGCTTGGCGGCCTCGCGGACCTGCTTGGCGTGCGGCCGGGTCACCGGACGGTAGCCCGGGAGCTCGAGCTCGGTCGGCCAGTCGAAGGTGGTCTGCGCCTGCAGGGCGTCCTTGGCGATGTCGACCAGGACCGGTCCGGGGCGCCCGGTGGAGGCGATGTGGAACGCCTCCGCCACCCTGCGCGGGATCTCGGCGGGGTCGGTGACCAGGAAGTTGTGCTTGGTGATCGGCATCGTGATGCCGCGGATGTCAGCCTCCTGGAAGGCGTCGGTGCCAATCGACGCGCTGGGCACCTGCCCGGTGATCGCCACCATCGGCACCGAGTCCATGTAGGCGTCGGCGATCGGGGTGACCAGGTTGGTCGCGCCCGGGCCCGAGGTCGCGATGCACACACCCGTGCGGCCGGTCGCGACGGCGTACCCCTGCGCTGCGTGGCCAGCGCCCTGCTCGTGGCGCACGAGGATGTGGCGTACCTGCGTGGAGTCGTAGAGCGGGTCGTACGCCGGCAGGATCGCGCCGCCGGGGATCCCGAAGAGGTCGGTGACCCCCGCACACTCCAGCGCCCTGACCAGGCTCTGCGCGCCGGTGACCTGCTCGCTCATGACTCCTCAATCCTTCCGGGGGGGTGGTGCGGACCTCGTGCCACAAAAAAACCCCTCGGCCGTCGGGCAGGCGAGGGGTGACGCGTGTGCTGCGGCGGTGCCGTCAGCCTACGCGTCGCAGGGGTACGAGGAGGTGTCCACGCATGGTCCTACGGTCGCCGGGCACCCGAGGGTGCGTCAAGGAAGTATGGCGAGCGTCTCAGGGAGAGATACGACGGTCCCGTCAGATGGACGGCGCCGAGGGGTCCCCCGGCCTCGGGGCCAGCACGAGGTCGGCGATCGGCCCGGGGTTGTGGGCGACCTCCCAGCGGAAGCCGTCGGGGTCGGCGAAGTACCCGGCGTACCCGCCCCAAGAGCGTCGTACGGCGGACTGGACAAGGTCCGCGCCCGCGCGGGCGGCCAGGGCGAGCACCTCGTCGACCTCGGCCTGCGTGGCGACGTTGTGGGCGAGGGTGAACGGGGCGAGGCCGGGCCCACTGCGCAGGGGCCCGACCTCGACCTCGAACGCCGCGGCGGACCACAGCGACAGGAGCAGGTGCTCCCCCGTCCGGATCATCACGACCTCGTCCGGCACGTCGACCTCCGCCGTCCACCCCAGGCCGTCGAGGTAGAAGGCGCGGCTCGCACCGAGATCAGCCACCGCGAGCGTGACCAGGCTGATGCGCGGGTCCACGGAGAAGGTCCTGCGTGTCAGCCGCAGACCGCGCCGTGCGCGGCCGACTGGACGACCTTGGCGTACTTCCCGAGGACGCCGCGGGTGTACTTCGGCGGGTTCGGCTCCCACCCCTCGCGCCGACGGGCGAGCTCGGCGTCGTCGAGCGCCACGTCGAGCGTGCCGTGGGCGACGTCGAGACGGATCTGGTCACCGTCGCGCAAGAACGCGATCGGTCCGGCGTCGACGGCCTCGGGGGCGATGTGACCGACGCAGAGGCCGGTGGTGCCGCCGGAGAACCGGCCGTCGGTGACCAGGAGCACGTCCTTGCCGAGCCCGGCGCCCTTGATGGCGCCGGTGATCGCGAGCATCTCACGCATGCCCGGGCCGCCCTTGGGCCCCTCGTAGCGGATCACGACGACGTCGCCGTGCTCGATACGACCCTCCGAGAGGGCGTCCATGGCGGCCTTCTCACCGTCGAAGACCCGGGCCGGGCCCTCGAAGACCTCGTCGTCGAAGCCGGCCGACTTCACGACCGCACCCTCGGGCGCCAGCGAGCCCTGGAGGATCGTGATCCCGCCGGTGGCGTGGATCGGCTCGTTCAGGCGACGGATGATGTCGCCGTCGACGCTGGGCGGGGCGAGTGCCTCCAGGTTCTCGGCCATGGTGCGGCCGGTGACCGTGAGGCAGTCGCCGTTCATCAGCCCGGCGTCGAGCAGCAGCTTCATGACCACGGGGATGCCGCCGACCTTGTCGACGTCGTTCATCACGTACCGGCCGAACGGCTTGAGGTCGCCGAGGTGCGGGACCTTCGCGCCGATCCGGGTGAAGTCGGCGAGGGTGAGGTCGACCTCGGCCTCGCGGGCGATGGCGAGCAGGTGGAGCACAGCATTGGTCGAGCCGCCGAGGGCCATCACGACCGCGATCGCGTTCTCGAAGGCCGGCTTCGTCATCACCTGACGGGCGGTGATGCCCTCGCGGAGCATCCCGACCACGGCCGCGCCCGACCGGTGGGCGAAACCGTCGCGCCGCCGGTCCACGGCGGGCGGCGCGGCCGAGCCGGGCAGCGACATCCCGATCGCCTCGGCCACCGAGGCCATCGTGTTCGCGGTGTACATCCCGCCGCAGGCACCCTCACCGGGGCAGATCGCGCGCTCGATGCGGTCGACCTCCTCGCGGGTGATCTTCCCGGCCAGGCACGCACCGACGGCCTCGAAGGCGTCGATGATCGTCACGTCGTGGCCGTCGACCTGACCGGGCATCGTCGAGCCGGCGTAGAGGAAGACGCTGGCGAGGTCCAGGCGCGCCGCGGCCATCAGCATGCCGGGGAGCGACTTGTCGCACCCGGCCAGCAACACGGAGCCGTCGAGACGCTCGGCCATCATCACGGTCTCGACCGAGTCGGCGATGACCTCGCGGCTCACCAGCGAGAAGTGCATGCCCTCGTGACCCATGGAGATGCCGTCCGAGACCGAGATGGTGCCGAACTCCAGCGGGTAGCCACCCGCGCCGTGCACGCCGTTCTTCACCGCCTTGGCGAGGCGGTCCAGGGAGAGGTTGCAGGGGGTGATCTCGTTCCAGGACGAGGCCACCCCGATCTGGGGCTTGGCGAAGTCCTCGTCCCCCATGCCGACGGCGCGGAGCATTCCGCGCGCGGCGGCCCTCTCGAGTCCGTCGGTGACGTCGCGGCTGCGGGGCTTCAGGTCGTGCTCAGGCATGGGCAGGAGCCTACGCGCCGAGGAACCGGGCCCCACCGTGGTCCCAGCACCAGCGGCCGGCGGCCAGACGAGCACCGCTTCTTCCCAGCCTGTTCACGTGCGTGTCACGCAATGTTGACGGTGTGGACCTCAGCCGCCCCTAGCGTGGTGTTCCGGTCGCTGGCAACACCCGACGAGACGACCGCTCGGAGGACGTCATGGGTCTAGGGACACACATCCGCCACCACGTCGCAGCGACGACCCCGCTCACCGCGGCGCTCGTCTGGTCCCGCGGCTGGGGCGAGCGGGCCCAGGAGCGGGCACGGCGCAACGCCATGGTCGCGACGAACGAGCTGATGGCCCGCCGGCAGGAGCGCGAAGACGTCGACGAGTTCCTCGTCCGCGCCCATGCCCGCCACCACGCCGCCGCCGGCCACCGTCACCAGGCCCACCGGCAGGACCACCGGGCCCCCCACACGCGGCACGCGGCACCTCCCGTGCCGTCCGAGCAGCACCCCGCGGCGGCCCAGGGCTGACCGGCACCCGTCGACCCGCCGCCCGGTCAGCGAGCACTCGAGCCGGCGTACGGCGGGGCGCGGCAGACTGAGGCCATGTCCCAGCGCGCTCTCTACGACGCTCCCGACGATCCGCGCCGCGCCGGCGAAACGGATGGCGAGCTGTCCCTCCGCTTCTACGACGTCGTCTCCCGGGACGGGACCCGGCTGCGAGCCTGGACCAACGACGCCGACGGCCCCGTGGTGCTGCTGTGCAACGGACTGGGTACCAACCCCTACGCCTGGCCTGCCCTGCTGCGACGCGACTGCGGCGTGCGGGTCGTGTCCTGGAACCACCGTGGAGTCGGCGGCTCGGAGCGACCGGCCGACCCTGCGCGCGTGCGAGTGGCCGACTTCGTCGAGGATGCGCTCGCGGTGCTCGACGACGCCGGCCTCGACCGGGTGCCCGCCCTCGGGTGGTCGATCGGCGTCAACACGATGTTCGAGCTCGCGCTCATGCACCCCGACCGGGTCGCGGGGCTCTTCGCCGTCTGCGGGGTCCCCGGGGGGACCTTCGCCTCGATGGGTGCCCCGATCTTCCTCCCCCGGCCGGTCCGCCGGCCCCTGACCGTCGGCCTGACCTCGCTGCTCGAACGTGCCGGGAGCGCGCTGACCCCGGTGACGTCCCGGCTGCCGGTCGGTCCACGCGGTGCGTGGGCGCTGGCGCACAGCGGGTTCATGCTGCCCGGCGCGGACGCCGACGACGTCGCCCGCGCGGTCCGGGAGTTCCTCACGACCCCGATCGACTGGTACATGCACCTCGCGCTCGCGGCGTCGCGGCACCGGCGGGTCTCGCTCCGTGGGGTCCGGGTGCCGACCGCGTTCGTCGCCGGCAAGTGGGACGTCCTGGCGTCCTCCCACGACATGCGCACGGCCGCCGAGCGCATCCCCGGCGCCACGTACGCCGAGCTCCCCGCCAGCCACTTCGTCCAGCTCGAGCGGCCGCACGAGGTGCACGAGCAGCTGCTGGCGTTCCTCGCACACACTTGAGCCGTTCGTAGGTTGGGGACATGATCCGTCGCGCACGTCCCGTCCTCGCCGGTCTCGCACTCGTGCTCGTGGTGGGTGCCTGCGGCACCGAGGACCCGACCCCAACGCCGGGCGAGCGCTCCGACTCCCCCTCCCCCACTGACGCCGAGGACCCGGGCGTCTCCGAGGAGACCGGTCCGGTGACACCGCGGATCACCGGCGACGCCGCCACCGGCCTGCAGGCCCCGTGGGGACTCGGATTCCTGCCCGACGGGACCGCGCTGGTGACCGAGCGCGACACGGCGCGGGTCCTCGCGGTCACCGACGACGAGGTCCGGGTGGTAGCCACCCTCGAGCAGGCGGCACCCCGGGGCGAGGCCGGGCTACTCGGGCTCGCGGTCTCCCCGACGTACGACGAGGACGAGCTCGTCTACCTCTACCTGACGACCGAGCAGGACAACCGGGTCGTCCGCGCGACCTTCGACGGTGACCGGCTCGGCACGCCCGAGGTCGTGCTCGAGGGCATCCCGAGCGCCTTCATCCACGACGGCGGCCGGATCCGGTTCGGCCCCGACGACATGCTCTACGTCGCCACCGGCGATGCCTCAGAGCCGTCCCTGGCACCCGACGCCGGCTCGTTGGCCGGCAAGGTCCTGCGGATCACGCCCGACGGCGACCCGGCCCCCGACAACCCGGACCCCGACTCACCGGTGTGGACCGTGGGCCACCGCAACATCCAGGGCCTCACCTTCGACGACGAGGGACGCCTGTGGGCCAGCGAGTTCGGTCAGGACGCGTTCGACGAGGTGAACCTGATCGAGGCCGGTGAGAACTACGGCTGGCCCCAGGTCGAGGGCAAGGGCGACATCGACGGGCTCCGGGACCCCGCGCGCCAGTGGCCCACCTCCGAGGCGTCTCCCTCCGGCCTCGTCTTCCACGAGGGGTCGCTGTGGATGGCTGCGCTGCGTGGCCAGCGCCTGTGGCAGATCCCGGTGCGCGCGGACGGGTCGACCGGGCGCCCGGTCCCCCACTTCGTCGGGGACCACGGTCGCTTGCGCACCGTCGAGGTGGCCCCCGACGGGAACCTGTGGCTGACCACCTCGAACCGCGACGGGCGCGGGGACCCAGGGAGGCAGGACGACCGGATCCTGGTCGTCGAGCTCACCCGCGACTGACGTCGGCGGGATCCGCCGCCCCCTCGCGCACCACCCGCGCCCGGCGCGACGCGCGCCGGAGGGTGGCCAGCACGGCAGGTCCCAGCAGCAGCACCATCGCCGTGGTGGTGATCGCCCGGCCGGTGTCCCAGCTGCCGGTCGAGGTCAGCAGCGTGTAGACGACGAAGCGCACGAGGTTCTCACCGATCGGGTCACCGGGGACGTAGGAGAGCCCGCCCTCGTGGCCGGGCACCAGGATGCCGAGGGTGTAGGGCCAGCTGGCCATGTTCATGACCAGGCCGTAGGCATACGCCGCGACCACGCCGTAGGCCACCAGCAGCGCGAGCTCGGCGCGGCCGCGCGCACGTGGCAGCAGGCCGGCGCCCATGCCGACCCAGGCGGCGGCGAGCATCTGGTACGGCAGCCACGGCCCGACACCCGCGGTCACCAGGGCCGAGGCGAAGAGCGAGGTGCAGCCCAGCACGAACCCGAACCCCGGTCCGAACACCCGGCCACCGAGGATCAGCAGGAAGAAGACCAGCTCGACGCCCGCGACGCCCGCGCTGGCCCCGCGGAGCACTGCGTTGACCGCGGTGAGCACACCGAGCATCGCCAACGCGCGGGAGTCCATCCCGCCCTCCGTCAGCTCGGCGAGGACGACCACGACGACGACCGGGAGCAGCAGCAGGAAGATGAACGGCGGGTCGACGCGGTCGCCCGGCCGGGCCTGCAGGAGCAGCGGCCAGAGGAACATCATCAGGCCCGCCACCGTCGCGACGGCCAGCACGGTGCGCGAGCGCCACGACAGCGGCAGCGCCGCCGCCCGGCTCATCCGACCCGCGCGAGCGCGTCGCGCACCTGGGCCACCGTGAGCCAACGCGGCCCGAGGATCTTCGCGGTCTGCGGCGCGAACCCGGGCGACTCGGTGACGACCTTGGCGGCCGGGCCGCGGGAGACGACCTCCCCGTCAGCCAGCACGAGGGCGTCGTCGGACACGGCCGCCACGAACTCGACGTCGTGGGAGGCCACCAGCACAGCATGTCCCTCGGCGGCCAGCTCCCGCAGGACAGCGGCGAGCGCGGCCTTGCCCGGGTAGTCCAGCCCCCGGGTGGGCTCGTCGAGCACCAGCACGCGGGGCGAGGTCGTGAGCACGATGGCCAGGACCAGGGCCAGCCGCTGGCCCTCCGAAAGGTCGCGCGGGTGCTGGTAGGGGTCCACGGCCGGCACCAGGCGCTCGAGGAGCGCCGTGCACGTCCCGGCCTCGGCGTCGGCGGCCCGGTCCGCGGCGGCACACTCCTCGGCCACCGTCTCCAGATAGAGCAGGTCAGCGGCCGTCTGCGGCACCAGCCCGACGCTGCGCCGTCGCTCCTCGGGGCCGAGGTCGCGCGGGTCGCCGGTCGCCACGCGAACGGAGCCCGCCGTACGCCGGCCGCTGCCCTGGAGCGCCCACAGCAGCGAGGACTTGCCCGACCCGTTGCGGCCCATGAGGCCGGTGACCTCGCCGGCCCGCAGGTCCAGGTCGACCCCGCGCACCGCGACCGTGCTGTCGTGCACGACGGTGACGCCGCGGGCCTGGAGCAGCACGTCGTCGGCGGCGCCGTCGGGCGGCTCGGTCACCGCGTCGCCGTCGCCCAGCCGCTCCCGGAGGTCGTGGGAGCGCCGGCGCGCGTCACGCACCGACAGGGGCAGCGGCTGCCACCCCGCCAACCGGCCGAGCTCGACGATCGGGGGCGCCACCGGGCTCGACTCGAGCATCCGCTGGGGCTCGCCGGCGGTCAGCCGGCCGTCACCGTCGAGGACGGCCATCCGGTCCGCGAAGGGCACGACGCGCTCGAGGCGGTGCTCGGCCACGACGACCGAGACGCCGACGTCGTGGACCAGCCGGGTCAGGGTCGCGAGCACGTCCTCGGCCGCCGTCGGGTCCAGTGCCGAGGTGGGCTCGTCGAGCACGAGGACCCGGGGGTGGGTGGTGAGGACGGCGCCGATCGCCACCCGCTGCTGCTGGCCGCCCGAGAGCGTACGCAGGTCACGGCCGCGGAGCTCGGGGATGCCTAGGAGGTCGAGCGTCTCCTCGACCCGACGGCGCATGGTGGCCGGGTCGTAGCCCAGCTGCTCCATGCCGTAGGCGAGCTCCTCCTCGACGGTGTCCGTGACGAAGCCGGCGGCCGGGTCCTGACCGACGGAGCCGATCATGTGGGCGCGCTCCCGGGGAGGCAGGTGCAGGATGCTGCTGCCGTCGACGAGCACGTCGCCACGCAGGCTCCCGCCGGTGAAGCGCGGGACCAGACCGGTGAAGAGCCCCAGGAGCGTGGACTTCCCGACCCCGGTGCGACCCGCGACGAGCAGGAGTTCGCCCTCCTCGACCACGAGGTCGACGGCGTCGAGCACCCGCACCGGCTCACCCTGGTCGTCGTCGTAGTCGAAGGTGCACGACCTCAGCTCGATCACGACCTGCTCCTCTCGGGGTACGACGGTGCCGGTGCGACGAGCGCCGGTGCAGCAGCGAGGAGGACGGCCATCAGCAGCAGCACCGTCACCTGCGGGACCGCGGTCAGCGGTGGGTAGTTCGCGAGCATCGCCCGGTCGGCACTGAGGATGACCAGCGTCGCGGTCGCGACGCCACAGGCGAGCACCCCGATCTCCGCGGGTGCCCACCGGTCCGGGCGGTACCGGGTACGGCGCACCCGTCGTCCGGCAGCCGCGATCCCCGTGCCGGCGAGCAGGCAGCCGAGCACCAGCAGCGGCACCCCGAGGTCGCCCTCCCCGGCCTGGTCCAGCAACGCGTAGATCCCCAGGCAGAGCCCGATCAGGCCCGCGAGCATCAGGGCACCCGTCGTACGGCGCTCGGCGGGGGTGGCCGTGCCGGCACGGCCGTAGCCGCGGGCGTCCATGCCCGCGGCGAGCTGGAGGCTGCGGGCCAACGCGTCCTCCAGCACCGGGACGACGAGGCGCCGCAGACCCCGGATCCGCCCGGGCGGACCGCCGCGCAGCTCCTGCGCGCGGCGCACGCGGCGCACCGAGTCCGCCAGCTGAGGGATGACGGTGACCGCGACGACGACGGCGGTGCCGACCTCGTAGAGCGCCGGGGGCAGCGACTTGAGCAGCCGCTTGGGGTTGGCGAGCGCGTTGGCGGCGCCGATGGCGATCACGATGGTGGCCAGGCGCATGCCGTCGTACAGCCCGGCGAGCACGGTCTCCTGGGTGATGGGCCCGAGCAGCACCACACCAGCCACCCAGTCCGGCAGCGGGACGGTCGGCAGGTCGAGCCAGACGACGGTGCCGTACCCGCCCCCGAGGAGCACCCGGAACACGACGCGCACCACGACGATGAACAGCCCGAACCACAGATAGAGACGGAACGAGCGCGCCCACGGGTGGTCGCCCCGCCGTTGCGCGACGACCCACGCGGCCGCGGCGACGAGCAGGAGCAGCACGAACGGGTTGGTGGTGAAGGACGCGGCGGCCGCGAGACCGATCGCCCACCCCCACCAGGCCGCCGGGTGCAGCTCGCGCGGCAGCCGCCGGGCACGGGGCCCGGCGGCTGCCTTCTCGCTCGTCGCGGTGGTCACGATCAGGCCGTCCCGGTCCCCCGGCGACGGCGTACGGCGGCCCCGATCGCGAGCGCGGCGAGCAGACCGAGCAGCACCAGCGGCACCGCCAACGGCAGGCCCCCGCCCTCGGACGCGGTCGGAGCCGCGGCGGACTCCTCGACGGCTCCGGGCTCGGCCTCGTCCGCCTGCGTCTTCCCAGCGTTCGGCGTGGCCGAAGCACTCGCCCCGACCACTGGCGGGGCGATCCCGGGAATGTCGCGCTCACCACCGCTCTGCCACGCCAGTGCGATGGACCCACCGGCCGGAATGCGCAATCCGACGATGCCCACGCTGGCGTAGCTCCAGGTCCCGGACTTGCCGTCGGACCAGAACAGCCCCCAGTAGGCGTTGACCGGTGGGGTCTTCACGCAGGGGTCGGAGGCTGGCGCCCCACTCACCCGACACACGAAGCCCGGGTCGCGCTGGACGTAGTCGATCGGGTGCCCGACGCCCGACACGATCTCCGACCCCACCTTGCCCCCGCCCTCCGTGGCGCACGCCGAGGACAGCGCCCCACCCAGCCCACGCGCGTCGACGACGACGCTCACCCCGTCGCTGGGACCGCAGACGGCCGCGGCCGCCGGCCCCCCAAGGGGGCCGATCAGCACCGCAGTCATGGTGAGCACCCCCACAACCACCCCCGCGACGAGCCTGGGCATGGTCACGTCAGCAACCCGCGCCGTCCTGCTCGCCCTCGAGCGTCCAGAGCAGGCTCGGGAGGGCCTGGGTCGCGGTGACGTTCCACTGCTGGAAGGTCTCCTCGAGCCCGTCCGCACGTCCTGCAGCCAGGGCAGCCTCGTCGAAGGCGATGGCACCGGCTTCGTCGTCCAGCTCGTCTCCGCACTCCTGGTCGGGGACCTGGAGCGCCCGGACCCAGGCCGCAGCCTGGGAAGCCTCGTCGTCCATGCCCCGGAGCCCGAGCGCCCACCCGGCCAGGCCTGTGCTGTTGGCGTTCGGGCCCCCGGTCTCCGCTCCGGCGTCGAACGCGCCGTCCGTCGTCTGACGCTGGACGAGCCACTCGGTGGCAGCGGTCAGCGCATCGTCGACCTCCGTATCCTCTGCCGCGAGTGCGTGGAGCTGGAGGATGACGGTCGCGGTGGTGTCGGGCCCAGCGTCGTCCGTTGCAGGAGTCGTGCAGTCCTGCGTCTCGGCGTCGATGTCCGGGAACTCCTGCCTGAAGTGACCGTCAGGGCACTGCTGGTCGAGCAGGTAGTCCAGTGCCTCCTGGGCGCGCGCCGACCCGGCCTCGTGCAGCCCGCGTACGACGAACGCCTGGCCGAGGCTGTTGGCGTACTGGTGGTCGGGCTCGCCCTGGGCGGTGTCGAAGCTCCGACCGACGGCGGGGCCGTCGTCGACGAGAAGGGACTCGGCGCGCTGGACCAGGTCGATCCCTCCAAAGCTCCCGGTGTCCCCGTCGACGAGGTCCGCCAGGACCAGCGCCTTCCCGGTGGCACCGGCGACCTCGCCGGAGGAGACCTCGCCGTCCTCACCCTCGAACTCGTACTCGACGTACGACCCCGCAGCGTCCTCGACCGCTGCCGCCACGGCCGAGATCGCATCCTCCTGGTCCCCGACGGCGTCCAGGGCGAGCGCAGCATCGATGCTCTGGCCGTGGAGCGGACCGAAGTCCCCCTCGAGCAACCCGTCTTCGGCGAGCCGCTCCGCCAGCCAGGCAGCACCAGTTGCTGCCGGACCCGGGTCCGCACCGTCCGGAGGCGTGAGCGACGCGGGACTGGGGTCGGTGGTGGCCGTGCCCGACTCGGTGTCCGACCCCGACCCGGTGCATGCCGTGGTCATCGCGAACGCCAGGACGGCGCCGGTGGCGACGGCGACGCGGAGACGCACGCGTCGTGGGGTGGATGACATGGGTGGGTCCTTCCCGCTGCACACAGCGGAAGGACACCTCGAAAGGCGACTCCTCCGCTGCTTTCCTCGACAGCGATCATGAGGACGCTCCGCGACGGGTGCTCCGGCTCGTGGCCCCGAGGGGCCACCTACGGTTGCGGGTCAGCGCCGGACTTCGACCGGCTTTCCCCAGCACGAGCGTGATGGTGTGGTGCTGCCCCTCGGTGAGGAGCGAAAGCAGGTTATCAGGACCCGGGATCGACCTCGCCACACCGCCGAATGCAGAGGGCAGCCGCCGGGCACGCGGCCCGGCGGCTGCCGTCTCACTCGTCGCGGTGCTCCTGTTCAGACCGCCCCGGTCCCCCGACGACGGCGTACGGCGGCTGCGACCGCGAGGGCGGCGAGCACACCGAGCAGCACCAGCGGCACTGCCAGCGGCAGACCCCCGTCCCCGGAGGCGGTCGGAGCCGCGGCGGACTCCTCGACGGCCTCGGGCTCGGCCTCGTCCGCCTCCGTGGTCCCAGCACTCGGTGTGGCCGAAGCGCTCGCCTCCGCCTCGGAGAGGGCGGCCGCACGGGCCCGACGACGCTCCCGGCGCTGCTCGCGCCCGGTCTCCCGCTCCTCCGCCACGGTGGCACCCGCACGGGTGTCCGAGCCGGAGCCCGGACCCGGTGCGGTCCGCGACCCTCCCGAGCCGGCCGGCGGAGCCGTGTCACCACCCGACGACCCTGGGGACGCCCCCGGTGCGGGCGCCGGCTTCGGCGTGGGTTGCGACGACGGCTTCGGGGCCGGCTTCGGCGCCGACGAGGCCACCGGCGGGGCGGTGCCGGGCGCCTTCCGACCGTTGCCGTCCTGCCACGCGAGGCCGATCGACCCACCCGCGGGGATGCGGAGGCTGGTGATGCCGGAGCTCGCGTAGCTCCACGTCCCGGACTTCCCGTCGGACCAGAACAGACCCCAGTAGGCGTCGGCCGGAGGCGTGTTGACGCACGGGTCCGAGGACGGCGCACCGCTGACGCGGCACACGAAGCCCGGCTGCCGCTGGACGTACTCGAGCGGGTACCCGACGCTCGGCACGATCTCCGCGCCCGTCTTGCCTCCGCCGTCGGCGTCGCACGCCGAGGACAGCGACCCACCCAGGCCGCGGGCGTCGACGACGACGCTCACGCCGTCACCGGGACCGCAGACCGCCGCGGTGGCCGGACCCGCCAGGGGCCCGACCAGCGCCGCGGCCACCACGAGCAACAGCGCCGGTCCGAGGGCACCGAGCGATCGTGTGCGCTGCATGGTCAGCGCACCACGCGGAACGCCGCGCGCCCGACCCGCACCTTGGGCAGCACGCCGGTCGCGCGGACCCGGGCCGGACCTGCCTTCGACAGGCGGACCCGGGCGACGAAACGGCCGCGCGGGCCTGCCTCGCCGCGCGCGACCCGGCGGCCGCGGACGAAGACCTGCGCGGGCTCGCCACCGACGAGGCCGCGGACCACGATGCGCTGGACGGTCCCGGCAGGCAGCGGACGCTTGGCGACCCGGACACCGAGCTCCTTCGGGACGACGGCTCGGACCGTGGTCCGGTAGGCCTGGGTGGAGTCGGCCACCACGATGTCTCGGTTGCCCGCACGTCGCGGCAGCTTCACTGCGGACCGCACGCCCCCACCGACCCCGGCGGCGTCGAGCGTGCGCGAGACCTTGCTGCGTACACAGACCGTCTCGCCCGGGGCGAGCCCGCGGACGGCGACCCGGTGGTTGGTGCTGGCGCGGCCCCACTCCTTGGCCGCGACGCGCACCGTGGCGCCCTTGCGTGCCCACAGAAGAGCGGGGACCGCCTGCGTAGCGGTGATGTTCCACTGCTGGAAGGCGTCGTCGAGGTCTCCCGTGCGTCCGGTGGCCAGCGCCCGGTCGTCGAAGGCCACGGCACCAGGCTCTGCGTCGAGAGCCGTGGTGCACGGGGAGACCGGCTGCACCTGACGGGCCCGCACCCAGGCCGCGGCCCGGGCGGCAGGGGCGCCCGCGCCCCGGACACCCAGCGCCCAGCCGGCCAGGCCGGTGCTGTTGGTGTTCTCGCCCTCGGTGGCGGTGCCCGCGGTGAAGGCGCCGTCGGTCGCCTGGCGGCCGACGAGCCATTCGGTGGCGTCGGTCAACGCCGCGTCGACGACAGGGTTCGTCCCTGCGAGGCCCTGGAGCTGGAGCACCACGATCGCCGTGGTGTCGGGACCGGTGCCTGCCGCAGCGGGTGTGGCGCAGCCCTGGTTCGCGGCCCCGATGTCGGGGAACGTCTGACGGAAGTGGCCGTCGGGGCACTGCTGGGACAGCAGGTAGTCCAACGCCTGCGGAGCGCGGAGCGAGCCGACCTCGTGCAGGCCACGAACGACGAAGGCCTGGCCGAGGCTGTTGGCGTACTGGTAGTCCGGAGCGTCCTGGGCCGTGTCGAAGATCCGGCCGGTGGCCGGCCCATCGGCGACGAGCAGGGACTGGGCGCGCTCGACGAGGTCAATCCCTCCGAAGCTCCCGGGATTGGCGCCCACGAGGTTCGCGAGGACGAGCGCCTTGCCGGTGGCGCCGGCGACCTCGCCGTAGTACGTGGTGCCCCCGCTGTCGAAGGAGTACTCGACGTAGGACCCTGCGGCCTCCTCGAGCGCCGTGCCGATCGCGCTCACGTCGGCACTACGGCCTCCGACGGCGTCGAGGGCGAGCGCGGCGTCGATGCTCTGGCCGTAGAGCGGGCCGAAGTCGCCGGGCAGCAGCCCGCCCTGGAGGCGCCCGGCCAACCAGGCGGCGCCCGCGGCGGCCGGACGGTCGTCAGCGGCGGAGGGGGCCGTAACGGGTACGGCGGAGGCGGCGCCCCCGACGGCGAGGACGGTGGTCGCGGCCACGGCCAGCGCGGTGCTGGTGGCGACGGTGACGCGCAGACGTGCGCGTCGTGGGTTGGGTGACATGGGTGGGTCCTTTCCGCTGCGCACAGCGGAAAGGCACCCCGAAGGGCGACTCCTCCGCTGCTTTCCTCGACAGCGATCATGAGGACGCTCCGTGGCGGGTGCTCCGGCTCGTGGCCCCGAGGGGCCACCTACGGTTGCGGGTCAGCGCCGGACTTCGACCGGCTTTCCCCAGCACGAGCGTGATGGTGTGGTGCTGCTCCTCGGTGAGGAGCGGGCGCAGGCTATCAGGACCCGAGCTTCTCCAGGATGAGCTCTCGGACACGTCCGGCGTCGGCCTGGCCGCGCATCTGCTTCATCACCGCACCGATGAGCGCACCGGCCGCGGCGACCTTGCCGTCGCGGATCTTCGCGGCGACGTCGGGGTTGGCCGCGATGGCGTCGTCGACCGCCTCGGACAGCGCGCCCTCGTCGGAGACGATCGCCAGACCACGCTTCTCCACGACCTCCTCCGGAGTGCCCTCCCCCGCGATGAGCCCGTCGAACACCTGGCGCGCCAGCTTGTCGTTGATCGACCCACCCTCGACGAGCGCCTGCACGGCCGCGACCTGCGTCGGGGTGACCCCCAGCGCGGGCAGTTCGACCCCGGCGTCGTTGGCCCGGCGGGCGAGCTCGGAGAGCCACCACTTGCGGGCCGCGGCGGGGCTGGTGCCGGCCGCGATCGTCTCCTCCACCAGGGTCAGCGCGCCGGCCCCCACCGTGTCGCGCATCTCCAGGTCGGAGTAGCCCCACTCCGCCTGCAGGCGGGCCCGCCGCTGGGTCGGGTTCTCCGGGAGGGTGCCGCGCAGCTCCTCGACCCACTCGCGGCTCGGGGCAACGGGCACCAGGTCGGGCTCGGGGAAGTAACGGTAGTCCTCGGCGTCGGACTTCTCCCGGCCGCTGGTGGTGACCCCGGTGTCCTCGTGCCAGTGCCGGGTCTCCTGCAGGATGCTGCCTCCGCCGCCGAGGATCGCGGCGTGCCGCTGCATCTCGTGACGCACGGCGCGCTCGACCGACCGCAGGGAGTTGACGTTCTTCGTCTCCGTGCGCGTCCCGAGCACCCCGGAGCCCTTCGGCGCCAGCGAGAGGTTCACGTCCGCGCGGATGGAGCCCTGGTCCATCCGCGCGTCGGAGACCCCGAGGGCGACGATCAGGTCGCGCAGCTGGGCGACGTACGCCTTGGCCACCTCGGGGGCCCGTGCTCCGGCGCCGACGATCGGCTTGGTGACGATCTCGATGAGGGGGATGCCGGCACGGTTGTAGTCGACCAGGGAGTAGTCGGCGCCGTGGATCCGCCCGGAGGTGCCGACGTGCAGGGACTTGCCGGTGTCCTCCTCCATGTGGGCGCGCTCGATCTCGACCCGGTAGGTCTCGACCTCGCCGTCCTCGGTGGGCACCGTGACGTCCATCCAGCCCTCGAACGCAATCGGCTCGTCGTACTGGCTGGTCTGGAAGTTCTTCGGCATGTCCGGGTAGAAGTAGTTCTTCCGGGCGAAGCGGCACCACTCGGCGATCTCGCAGTTGAGCGCCAGACCGATGCGGATCGCCGACTCCACGGCCTTCCGGTTCACCGCCGGCATCGCCCCGGGCAGGCCGAGGCAGGTCGGGCAGACCTGCGTGTTCGGGTCGGCGCCGAACTCCGTGGGACACCCACAGAACATCTTGGTCGCGCTGTTCAGCTCGACATGCACCTCGAGGCCCAGCGCGGGGTCGTAGGTGGCCAGCACGTCCTCGAACGGCACCAGGGTCGTGGTCGCGGCGCTCATGCGGAGGCTCCCTCTCGTCGGTCGAGCCCCGCGGGGAGCTCGGGCGGGGTCAGCGGGCCGCCCCAGCGGGCGTGCAGTGCTGCCTCGAGGGCGGCTCCGACCCGGTAGAGCCGGTCGTCGGCCAGCGCGGGCGCGAGCACCTGGAAGCCCACGGGCAGACCGTCCTCCTCGGCGAGCCCGGCCGGCACCGAGATGCCGGGGACGCCCGCGAGGTTGGCCGGGATGGTGGCGAGGTCGTTGAGGTACATCGCCAGCGGGTCGTCGAGCTTCTCGCCTAGGCGGAACGCCGTGGTGGGCGACGTCGGGGACACCAGCACGTCGACCTGTGCGAAGGCCGCCTCGAAGTCGCGGGAGATCAGGGTGCGTACCTTCTGGGCCTGGCCGTAGTAGGCGTCGTAGTAGCCGCTGGAGAGCGCATAGGTGCCGAGGATGATCCGGCGCTTGACCTCGTCGCCGAAGCCGGCGTCCCGCGTGGCGCGCATGACCTCCTCGGCCGACGGGTCGGGGACCCCTTCGGGCAGGACGCGCAGGCCGTAGCGCATCGCGTCGAACTTGGCGAGGTTCGAGGACGCCTCGGACGGCATGAGCACGTAGTAGGCGGCGAGCGCGTGGACGAACTGCGGGCAGGAGACCTCGACGACCTCGGCTCCGGCCGCGACCAGGAGGTCCAGCGACTCGGTGAAGCGGGCCTGGACGCCGGCCTGGTAGCCCTCGCCCTGCAGCTCGGTGACCACGCCGACACGGAGGCCGGACAGGTCGCCGGTCGCCCCCTTGCGGGCCGCGCCGACCAGGTCGGGCAGCGGCTGGTCGACGGAGGTGGAGTCGCGGGGGTCGTGGCCACCGACGAGCTCGTGGAGCAGCGCGGCGTCGAGGACGGTCCGGGTCACCGGGCCGACCTGGTCGAGGCTGTTGGCCATCGCGACCAGTCCGTAGCGGGAGACGCCGCCGTAGGTCGGCTTCACGCCCACGGTGCCGGTGACCGCTCCGGGCTGGCGGATCGAGCCGCCGGTGTCGGTGCCGAGGGCCAGGGGCGCCTCGTACGCCGCGACCGCCGCGGCCGAGCCGCCTCCGGACCCGCCCGGGACCCGCTCGAGGTCCCACGGGTTGCGGGTCGGGCCGTAGGCGGAGTGCTCGGTGGAGGAGCCCATCGCGAACTCGTCCATGTTGGTCTTGCCGAGGATCGGCAGGCCGGCCGCGCGCAGCCGCGCGACCACCGTGGCGTCGTACGGCGGCACCCACCCCTCGAGGATCCGGGAACCGCAGGTGGTGGGCATCCCCTCCGTGGTGAGGACGTCCTTGACCGCGATCGGGACCCCGTCGAGGAACGTGGCAGGTGAACCTGCGGCCCGCCGCTCGTCGGAGGCGCGGGCGGCCGCGAGCGCGCCCTCGGCGTCGACGTGGAGGAAGGCGTGCACCCCCTCGATGGCGGAGCCGTCGACCGCGGCGATGCGGTCGAGGTGCGCCTGGGTCAGCTCGACCGAGGTGACCTCGCCGGCGGCCAGCGCGTCGGCGAGCTCGGCGGCGGTCCGGGTGGTCCAGTCCTGCCCGGCGCTCACTGCTCGTCCCCGAGGATCCGCGGCACCGAGAAGCGCTGCTGCTCCGAGGCCGGCGCGGCGGCGAGGGCCTGCGCGGCGGTGAGCCCCGGGACGACCACGTCCTCGCGGAAGACGTTGGTCACCGGGAGCGGGTGGGAGGTCGCCGGGACGTCGTCGCCGGCCACGCCGCTGATCGAGGCGACGGACTCCACGATCACCGCCAGCTGCGGGGCCAGGTGGTCGAGCTCGGCGTCGGACAGGTCGATCCGGGCGAGGTCGGCCAGGTGGGCGACCTCCTCCCGCGTGATCGCGACCTGCCCGTCGGGGCCGTTCGCTCCAGGGATCTCAGGCATGGGGGTCATCCTAGGAGGGGCTGCGCTGCGCACCGCACCGGGGACGACCGGCTCAGAGGGCGTCCGGTCCGCCGTCGAGCAGCGTCGTGAAGCCGGCCTCGTCGAGGATGGTCAGACCCAGCTGCTCGGCCTTCTCGGCCTTGGACCCGGCATTCTCCCCCACCACCACGAAGTCGGTCTTCTTCGACACCGACCCCGACGCCTTGCCGCCCCGGGAGAGGATCGCCTCCTTGGCGGAGTCCCGGCTGTAGCCCTCGAGCGAGCCGGTCACCACGACGGTGACCCCCTCGAGGGTGCGCGGCACGGACTCGTCCCGCTCGTCGGCCATCGACACCCCCGCGGCCGCCCACTTATCGACGATCGCGCGGTGCCAGTGGGTCTGGTCCCCGGCCACCTCGGCGTCGGGGTCCGCGTCGTGGCCCGGGTCGAACCAGGCACGCACCGACGCCGCGATCGTGGGGCCGACGCCCTCGGTGTCGGCGAGCAGCTGCTCGTCCGCCTCCCGCACCGCCGCCATGCTGCCGAAGCGGGCCGCCAGCGCCCGGGCCGCGGTCGGGCCGACATGGCGGATCGACAGCGCCACGAGCACGCGCCACAGCGGGACCTGCTTGGCCTTGTCGAGGTTGTCGAGCAGGCGCCGGCCGTTGGCGTTGAGGACCCGCCCCTCGCCCTCCCCCTTCTTGGGCGCTCTCGTGAACAGCTCGGTGCGCATCAGGGCGTCCTCGTCGAGGTCGAAGACGTCGCCCTCGTCGGTGATCACCTCGGCGTCCAGCAGCGCCGCAGCCGCCTCCGCGCCCAACCCCTCGATGTCGAAGGCACCGCGGCCGGCGACGTGGAAGACCCGCTCGCGCACCTGAGCCGGACACTTCTGGTGGTTCGGGCAGCGCAGGTCCTTGTCGCCCTCCTTCTGCTGGGCCAGCGTGGTCCCGCAGGAGGGGCACTGCGTCGGCATCACCCAGGGCTCCAGGCCCTCGGGACGCAGCGGGAGGACCGGGCCCACGATCTCCGGGATCACGTCGCCGGCCTTGCGCAACACCACCGTGTCGCCGGGCCGGACGTCCTTGCGCTGGACCTCGTGGGCGTTGTGGAGGGTGGCCATCTCCACGGTGGAGCCGGCCACCTTCGTCGGCTCCATCCTCCCGAAGGGCGTGACCCGACCGGTCCGCCCGGTGTTCACCTCGATCGCGAGCAGGCGGGCGTTGACCTCCTCGGGCGGGTACTTGAACGCGATCGCCCAGCGGGGCGCGCGGCTGGTCGAGCCCAGGCGTCGCTGCAGCGCGACGTCGTCGACCTTCACCACCACCCCGTCGATCTCGTGGTCACCGTCGTGCCGGTGCTCGCCGTGGTGGTCGATGAACTCTTGGACCTCCGCGAGCGTGCCGAGGACCCGCACCCGGTCGCTGACGGGCAGCCCCCAGGCCGCCAGGGCGTCGTACGCCTGGGACTGCGCCTTCGGCTCGAACCCCTTCCGCTCCCCCACACCGTGGCAGACCATCCCCAGCGCCCGGGTCGCGGTCACCCGGGGGTCCTTCTGGCGCAGCGACCCCGCGGCCGCGTTGCGCGGGTTGGCGAAGACCGGCTTGCCGGCCTCGGTCATCGCCTCGTTGAGACGCTCGAAGGCCTCGAACGGGAGGAACACCTCGCCACGCACCTCGACCAGGGCCGGGACCGGGTACTCCTCGCTGCTGGTCAGGCGGTGCGGCACGGAGTCGATGGTGCGCACGTTGGGCGTCACGTCCTCGCCGGTGTTCCCGTCACCGCGGGTCAGCGCCCGCACCAGGCGGCCGTCCTCGTAGAGCACGTTGATCGCGAGCCCGTCGACCTTGAGCTCGCACAGCAGGTCCGGGGACTCCACCCCGTCGCGGGCAAGGCGGGCGTACCAGGCCTCCAGCTCCTCGACGGAGAACGCGTTGTCGAGGCTCTCCATCCGGCGCAGGTGGTCGACCGGGGTGAACTCGGTGGAGACCGCGCCACCGACCTTCTGCGTCGGCGAGTCCGGCGTGCGCAGGCCCGGGTGCGCCTCCTCGAGCTCCTCGAGCCGGCGCATCCGCTGGTCGAAGTCGGCGTCGTCGCGCGTGGGCTGGTCGAGCACGTAGTAGCGCCAGCGGGCCTCCTCGACCTCCTCGGCGAGGATCCGGTGCTCCTCACGGGCCTCGGTCGGGGCCACCGCGGTCTCGGGGTCGGTCATGGGCTCATCTTGCCCAACCGGGGAGGATCACCGTCATGCACGCCCCCTCCCTCACCCGCCTCGACCTGCCCGGTGGTGCCCGCCCCCGCGGCCTCGTGCTGGTGCTCCACGGCGGGAAGCCGCACAGCATGGCCCCGGTGGACGCCCGCAGCCTCGAGGTCCCGGTGGTGCTGCTCGGCCACTCGATGGGCGCGCGCACCGCCGTGCAGGTCGCCGACGACCCGCAGGTTCGGGGAGTGGTCGCGCTCGCACCCTGGTTCGAGTCGCACGACGCCGTCGACGCGTTGCGCGACCGCACGCTCGCCGCGGCGCACGGGCGCACCGACAAGATCACCTCGGCCAGACGGACCCAGGACTTCTGCCGGCGGGCCGAGGGCCTCGCGCGGCAGGTCGACTTCCACGACATGGGCCGGGTCGGCCACTACATGATGCGCCGCGTCGAGACCTGGAACGACTTCGCGCTCAGCCGGTCCCTGGTGGCGCTGGCGGACTGAGGGCAGAAAGACGATGGGCTCGGGCCGCGGGGATTGCCAGTCCGCACCCGCGGGCCCGAGCCCGACGAAACAGTGTCCCTGTCGTAACACCGTCGCGTGCTCCACTCTCCTCCGAACCAGGGCGGGTCACAACGCTCTGGCGCATGCATGCTTGCGCACTGCACGTTCCTGCACGACCAGGACATCTCAACAGCAGGAGGGGTCCTGGCTCAGGGCAGGTCGGCCGCGGCCTCGCGGCAGGCACGCAGGGCTCGCCGGACGTGGTCAGCGCCTGCGCCGGCCAGGCCGCAGGTGGGCGTGACCACCACCCGCGGACCGTGCTGCTCGGGGTCGAGCCCGAGCATCTCGAGCAAGCGCAGCACCTGCTCCAGCGCGGGGCGGTCGGGGGTCGCCGGCTCGGTGGACGAGACGACCCCGAGCCCCACGGTGCCCCCGTCGTCGAGCACCTGTGCCAGTGCCTCGTACGCCGTCGGCCCGGCCACCGCGAGGTCCACCAGCACCCCGCGGGCGCCGGCACCTGTCAGGAGGCCCACCGGGACGTCAGGCGCGCAGACGTGGACCCACGGCTCCGCACCGGCGTCCACGATCGCGGCACAGGCGAGGCCCAGCGCGTCGGAGGCCTCCGGCGGGTGCACCGTGCGGTGGCGTCCCCACCCCGACGCCGTCGGCACCCGGCCTGCGAGGACGGCCGGCAGCGACGGCTCGTCGAGCTGGACCACGAGGTCCGCCCCCGGGACCCGGCGCCTCAGGTCGGCCACGTGGGTGCCGAGCCCCTCGGCGAGCGCCTGGGAGAGGTCACGCCGGGCGCCGTGGTCGGCGAGCAGCCGGTCGCCCCGCGGGCGCTCGACCGTCGCCGCGAGCGTCCACGGCCCGGCCACCTGCACCTTGAGCCGGCCGGTGTAGCCCTGGGTGGCCTCCTCGAGGCCGTCGAGGTCCTGGGCGAGCAGGGAGCGGGCCCGCCGCTGGTCGGCGCCGGCTCCCCCACCCGTGAGCCGCCATCCTGCGGGCTGGACGTCGGCACCGAGGTCGGCCCAGACGGCCGTGCCCCGGCCCGTGGTGGTGGCGTGCGGGCCGCGACCCGGGACCTCCGGGAGGTACGGGATCCCGGGCGGCTCGGCGAGGGTGTCGACCACCAGGCGCAGGGCTGCGGCGTACGCCTGGTCGTCGTCGCCGGGGTGGGAGCCGATGCCGGTCGCGGTGCTCATCGAGCGCTCACCGGGCGCCGACCTCGACACGGCGGGTGCTGGTGATGGTCGCGGACCCGACGACCCGGGTGCCGTCGTAGACGACCACCGCCTGCCCCGGGGCGATGCCCGCAGCCGGCTCGTGGAGGTCGACGAGCACCCGCTCACCGTCGGGGTGCACGGTGGCGCTGTGCTCCTCGCCGTGGGCGCGCAGCTGGACCGTCCCCGTGAGCGGCGCGGTGAGCGGGGCTCCGCACCAGCGCGGCGCGACCGCCTCGAGGCCGTCGACGCCGAGCGCCTCGCGGGGCCCGACCCGCACGGTCGCCGAGACCGGCTCGATGTCGAGGACGAACCGCGGACGGCCGTCGGGAGCCGGTCGGCCGATACGCAGGCCGCGACGCTGACCGACGGTGAACCGATAGGTGCCGTCGTGGCGGCCGAGCTCCTCCCCCGTCACGTCGTCGACGATGGGCCCGCCCTCGTTGGGCGCGCGATCACCGAGCTTCTCGGAGAGCCAGCCGCCGGGGTCGCCGTCGGCGATGAAGCAGATGTCGTGGCTGTCGGGCTTCTGCGCCACCGAGAGCCCCCGGCGCGCGGCCTCCACCCGGACCTCGTCCTTCGTCGTGCCCCCGAGCGGGAACAGCGCCCCGCGCAGCTGGTCGGCGGTCAGCACCCCGAGCACGTAGGACTGGTCCTTGCCTGCGTCGACGGCACGATGCAGAGCAGGCGGCTCGCCGTCCGCACCCGGGACCAGGCGCGCGTAGTGACCCGTGACGACGCCCTCGAACCCGAGCGCGAGCGCCCGGTCGAGGACCGCGGCGAACTTGATCTTCTCGTTGCAGCGCAGGCAGGGGTTGGGGGTACGTCCGGCGGCGTACTCGTCGAGGAAGTCCTCGACGACGTCCTCGTGGAAGCGTTCGCTGAGGTCCCACACGTAGAACGGGATGTCGATCACGTCGGCGGCCCGGCGGGCGTCGTTGGCGTCCTCGATGGTGCAGCACCCGCGGGCCCCGGACCGGTAGGACCGAGGGTTGCGCGAGAGCGCGAGGTGGATGCCGGTGACGTCGTGTCCCGCCTCCTTCGCCCGGGCTGCTGCGACCGCGGAGTCCACCCCGCCCGACATGGCGGCGACCACGCGCATCAGCCAGCCACCCGTCGGGGGGTGGCCAGCGCACCGGCGGCACGAGCCCGCTCCACCGCAGGCCCGATCTCTACGAGCACCCGCGCCACGTCGCGCTCCGTCGAGGTGTGCCCCAGGGAGAAGCGCAGCGAGCTGCGGGCTGTGGTCTCGTCCGCGCCGGTCGCGAGGAGGACGTGGGAGGGCTGCGGGACGCCGGCCGAGCAGGCCGAGCCGGTCGAGCACGCGATGCCCCGGGCGTCGAGGAGCATGAGCAGGGAGTCCCCCTCGCAGCCGGGGAAGCTGAGGTGTGCGTTGTTGGGCAGCCGGCCCTGCGCTGCGGGGTCCCCGTTGAGCACCGCGTCGGGCACAAGCGCACGGATCCCCGACACCAGGTCGTCACGCAGACGCGCGACCTGGGCGGCGTACGCCGGCCGCCGCTCGTGCGCTGCCGTCACTGCCGCCGCGAAGCCCGCGACGCCGGGCGGGTCGAGCGTGCCCGAGCGGACGTCGCGCTCCTGGCCACCTCCGTGCAGCAACGGGACCGGCGCGAGGGCGCGATCCACGACGAGGGCGCCCACGCCGTACGGTCCCCCGACCTTGTGGCCGGTGACCGTGAGCGCATCGACCCCCCACGCCGTGACGTCGACAGGCACCTGACCGAGCGCCTGGACGGCATCGACGTGCACCGGGATGCCGTGGGCATGGGCGAGGGCCACCACCTCGGGCACGGGCTGGAGGGTGCCGATCTCGTTGTTCGCTGCCATGACGCTCACCAGCGCGACGGCGGCGGGGTCCTCGTCGATGGCCGCCGCGAGCGCGTCCAGGCGCAGGCGTCCGACCCCGTCGACGGGAAGCAGGCGCACGTCGGCACCCTCGTGCTCGGCCAGCCAGTGCAGCGGGTCGAGCACGGCGTGGTGCTCGACGGCGGTGGAGAGCACGCGGGTACGCCGGGGGTCCTCGGCGCGCCGCTGCCAGAACAGGCCCTTGACCGCCAGGTTGTCGGACTCGGTGCCGCCCGAGGTGAGGACGACGTCGCTGGGCCGGCAGCCGAGCACCGCGGCGATCGCCTCCCGCGACTCCTCCACGACACGGCGGGACGCCCGGCCGGGGGCGTGGAGCGAGGAAGCGTTCCCGGTGCGGGTGAGCTGCGCGGTGAGCGCGGCGACGGCCTCGGGCAGCATCGGGGTCGTGGCCGCGTGGTCGAGGTAGACGGCGTCCATGGCGCCCTCAGCCTACGGGCGCCAGCCGGGCGCCGCGCGTCGCACCGATGCTGGCCGCGACGACGCAGGCCACCGCGACGAGCTGGAGGGGCGTCAGGAACTCTCGCAGCACGATGACGGCCGCCAACGCAGCGGCAGCCGGCTCCAGGCTCATCAGCACCGAGAACACACGGGCGGACAGCGTCCGCAGCGCGATCAGCTCACAGCTGTAGGGAATCACCGACGACAGCAGCCCGATGGCCAGGCCCAGGGCGAGCACCCTCGGGTCCAGCAGGTCGCTGCCGGCGACGGCGATGGCGGGCCCCGCGAGCACGACCGCCCCGACCACCGAGGCGACGGCGAGGCCGGCGAGCCCCTCCCAACGTCGCCCGGTGTGCCCGCTGAGGAGGATGTACGCCGCCCAGGCCGCTCCGGCGAGCAGCGCGAAGAGCACCCCCACCCCGTCCAGCGCGACTCGCTCGTACCCCAGGAGGGCGACACCGACAGCGGCGAGGGCGACCCAGGCCAGGTCACGCACGCGCCGCGACATGACGACGGCGAGGAGCAGGGGGCCCAGGAACTCGATGGTCACCGCCACCCCGAGCGGGATGCGGGCGAAGGACTGGTAGATCGCCCAGTTCATCGTCAGCAGCGCGCAGCCGAAGGCCAGGGCGACCGTCCAGTCGGATCTCGTGCGCCCCCGAAGCCGCGGACGGACGAGGACCAGCAGCACCACCGCGGAGGTGACCAGCCGTAGCCAGACCATCGCGGTCGGCGGCACCTCGTCGAACAGGGTCTTGGCCAGTGCAGCACCGAGCTGGACCGACGCGATCCCGCCCAGCACGAGCCAGACCGCCGACAGCCGCCCCGGAGCGGGGCGGCTGTCGACGGTCTGCGCGGGTGCGTGCGTGATGCGGGGGCCTCGATCAGCCCTTGCGCTCGGTGACGCCCTCGGTGGCCGCCGGAAGCACGGCGTGGAGGTCACCGACGACGCCGAAGTCGACGAGCTCGAAGAGCGGCGCCTCCTCGTCCTTGTTGACCGCGATGATCGTCTTCGAGGTCTGCATCCCCGCCCGGTGCTGGATGGCACCGGAGATGCCGGCGGCGACGTAGAGCTGCGGCGACACGGTCTTGCCGGTCTGGCCGACCTGGAAGGCGTGCGGCATCCAGCCGGAGTCGACCGCGGCGCGGGACGCGCCGACGGCGGCACCGAGCGAGTCGGCGAACTGCTCGACCGGCTCGAAGTTGCCGCCCGTGCCACGACCGCCGGAGACGACGATGGCCGCCTCGGTGAGCTCGGGACGGCCCGAGGCCTTGCGGGGCTCGGACTTGATGATCTTCGCGGTCTTGGCGCCGTCGGAGACGCTCACCTCGACCTTCTCCTCGGTCGCCGCACCGTCGACCGCCTCGGGCGTGGCGGCGTTCGGCTTCACCGTGATGATCGGCGTGCCCTGGGTGACCTTGGCGGTCACCGTGAAGTTGCCGGCGAAGACCGACTGGGTGGTCACCGGGGTGCCGCCGTCGGACTGCACGTCGACGGCGTCGGTGATGATGCCGGAGTCGAGCTTCACCGCGAGACGCGCGGCGATCTCCTTGCCCTCGGCGTTGCTGGAGATAAGCACCGCGCCGGGGCTGGTCTTCTCCACCAACTGCTGGAGCGCCTCGGCCTTGGGGGCCACGAGGTAGGTCGCCATGTCGGCGTCGTCGACGACGTACACCTTCTCGGCGCCGTACTTCTTCAGCGACTCGATCGCCTGCGAGGCGTCGGCGCCGATGAAGACCGCCGACGGCTCGCCGAGGCGGCGAGCGATGGTCAGCAGCTCGAGCGTGGGCTTGCGGACTGCGCCGTCGACGTGGTCGACGAGCACCAGGATCTCAGTCATGTCAGAATCCTCGGCTTCTCAGATGAACTTCTTGGAGGCGAGGAAGTCGACGAGCGCCTTGGCGCCGCTGCCGTCCTCGTCGGTCACGATCTCGCCCTGGGAGCGGGGCGGGCGGGCCTCGGTGTCCTCGACAGCCGACCAGGCGGCCGACAGGCCGACCTTCTCGGCGTCCACACCGAGGTCGGACAGCGACCAGGACTCCAGCGGCTTCTTCTTCGCGGCCATGATCCCCTTGAAGGAGGGGTAGCGCGCTTCGCCGGTCTGGTCGGTGACGCTCAGGACCATCGGCAGGCGACCCTCGACGATCTCGGTGGCCGTGTCCCCGTCGCGGCGGACGCGGAAGACCTCGCCCTGGCTCTCCACCGCGGAGGCGAAGGTGACCTGGGGCAGGCCGAGACGCTCGGCAAGCATGGCCGGCACGACGCTCATCGAGGCGTCGGTCGAGGCCATCCCGCACATCACGAGGTCGACGTCGCCGATCTTCTCGACCGCCTTCGCGAGCACCAGCGAGGTGGCGAGCGAGTCGGAGCCGGCGATGGCGTCGTCGACGACGTGCACGCCCTTGTCGACTCCCATCTGCAGGGCCTTGCGGATGGCGTCGGTGGCCTGCTCGGGCCCCACGCACAGCGCGGTGATCTCGATCTCCTCGCCATCCCGCTTCTCACGAAGCTGCAGGGCCTGCTCGACGGCGTACTCGTCGAGCTCGGAGAGCAGACCATCGACGCCGACGCGGTCGACGGTGTGGTCCGACTCGAACTGCCGCTCGGCAGTGGCGTCGGGGACATACTTCACGCAGACGACAATGTTCATGGTGGTAACGGCCCGCAGGGGCCCCTCCTGTGCACTCGGGTGGGGTCGAGGTTACTAGCGCGTCACACGAGTGAGAACCGCGTCTCGGGTGCGGTGGGTCACAACGCCGTCCGTCCGCGGCGTGCGCTCAGCGGTCAGGGACCGACCAGCCGGTCCAGGACCTTGCCGACCACCAGGTAGGCCACTGCCCCGAGGCCCCAGTTGACCAGGGCGTTGCGGACATCGCCGTCGGCGCCGTCGAACTCGAAGATCCCGTTCTCCCGGCTGAAGATGCCCAGGTCGAGGGTGTCGGCCGCCTGGAGCACGAAGCCCACCGCGGCATTGTCCTGGTTGGCCCGCAGCGCTACGAGGAGCGCACCCACCGCGAGGATGAGGGCACACACCACGGCGAGCGTCCAGATGATCACGGCGGCCCGCGAGCGCAGGGTCGCCGACGTGACCGGCTTCTTCTCCTTGGACCCCTTGGGCTCCTTGCTCGAGCCCTTCTCCGCGCCCTTGTCCCGGGACTTCGCGGCCTTCCGCTCGGCCCGGCTGGCGTTCTTCTGCTCGGTCTTCGTGGTCGCCGAGGCGGCAGACCCCGCGCCGGCGGACGCCGTACCCGTGGCCGCGACGCCCGACGTGGCGGCGCCCCCGTCCGTGTCGGTGGCCGAGCCCGTGCCAGCGTCGGCCCGCTCGCTGTCGGCGGCGATCTCCCCCGCGGTCCGGACACCGGGCGGGTTCTTCCGCCCGGCGGAGCGGGGCGCGTCACCGTCCGGGGCACCGCCCGGCGCGGCGGCCGAAGCCTCGCCGGCTGCGGCGCCTTGCGTGTCGGCGGGCGGCGTCTGGTCCCCTGCGGAACGGCGGCCACCCAGGAACCGCTTGCGGGGGCCGGCCGCCGAGGGCAGCGGCGGGGGCGTCGAATCCTCGGAGGTCATGCGGGTCAGCGTAGCGAAGGGACCCCTGATCTCACCGACCGACAAACCGCGCCTTGCCCGGCCCGCTCTCGACGAACGACTGCATGCCGATCGTGCGGTCCTCGGTGGCGAACAGGGCGGCGAACTGCTGACGCTCGATCTCGAGGCCCGTGGCCAGGTCCACCTCGGCACCGGCATCGATGGACTCCTTGGCCGCGCGCAGGGCGTAGGCGGCCGCCTCGGAGAACTGGGAGGCCCACGCGACCGCCTCGGTGTAGACATCGGCTGCCGGCACCAACCGGTCGACGAGCCCGATCGCCAGCGCCTCGTCGGCCTTCACGAACCGGCCGGTGAAGATCAGGTCCTTGGCCTTGCTCGGGCCGACGAGGCGGGTGAGTCGCTGGGTGCCGCCCGCCCCGGGAATGATGCCGAGCAGGATCTCGGGCTGGCCCAGCGTCGCGTTGTCGGCCGCGATGCGGACGTCGGCGCACAGCGCGAGCTCGCAGCCCCCGCCGAGCGCGTAGCCGGTGATGGCCGCGACCACGGGCTTGGGGATGCGGGCCACCGCGGTGAAGCAGTCCTGCAGGACGCGCGACTGGGCAACCATGTCGAGATAGGACATGTCGGCCATCTCCTTGACGTCCGCACCCGCGGCGAAGACACGCTCGCCGCCGTAGATCACCACGGCCCGCACGTCGTCCCGCTCGGTCGCCTCGTGGGCGGCCGCCCGGATCTCGCGCTGCACCTGGGCGTCGAGGGCGTTCATCTTGGGCCGGTCCAGGCGGATCGTGCCCACCCCGTCGGCGACCTCGAGGCGGACGAACTCCGCGGTCCCGGCTGCGTCGCGCTCACCCATGGTCTGCTCCTCCTGCGTCGTGTCCGGGAGGGGTCCCCCACCCGTTCCGGCTGTGCCACTGGTCCCCGCGACCCTAGTCGTTCGGGGTGCGGCGTTCCGGGGTCGCGGCCGGTCGGCGAGAATCCCCCCCATGACGTCCGCACCGGTGTGGCCCGGGAGCCACCAGCCCCTCGGCGCACGGTGGCGCCCTGAGGCCACCAACTTCGCGGTGCACGCACCCGAGGCCAGCGCGGTGGAGGTCTGCCTCTTCGACGTCGACGAGGCGGGCGTGGAGCACGAGCGCCGCCTTCGACTGACCGAGTACACCCTCGGCATCTGGCACGGCGAGGTTCCCGACGTCCCCGTCGGCCAGCGCTACGGGTTCCGGGCCCATGGGACCTGGGACCCCACCCGAGGACGCCGCTTCAACCCCGCCAAGCTGCTGCTGGACCCCTACGCCAGGGCGGTCAGCGGCGAGGTGGTCCCGGGGCCGGCGATCTTCGACTACGTGCGACCCGACCCCGCGGACGACGAGGCGACACGGGCGACCAAGCAGGCCACCCGCAGCGACGTCGACTCGGCCCCGGCCATGCCCCGCAGCGTGGTCGTCCACGACACCTTCGACTGGGGGGATGAGCCCCGCCCCCGGGTCCGCTGGACCGACACCGTCCTCTACGAGCTGCACGTCAAGGGATTCACGGCACTGCACGACCGGGTCCCCGAGGAGCTCCGGGGCACCTACGCCGGGCTCGCCAGCCCGCCGGTGCTCGACTACCTCCGCGACCTCGGCATCACCAGCGTGGAGCTGCTCCCGGTCCACCAGTTCGTCTCCGAGCCCCACCTCGCCGACCGGGGGCTGGTGAACTACTGGGGCTACAACTCCATCGGCTTCTTCGCGCCGCACAACGCCTACTCCTCGGCCGGCGACGGCGGCGAGCAGGTGCGCGAGTTCAAGGAGATGGTGCGCGCCCTGCACGAGGCCGGCCTCGAGGTGATCCTCGACGTCGTCTACAACCACACCGCCGAGGGCGGGGCCCACGGTCCCACCCTGAGCTTCCGCGGCCTCGACGACCTCTACTACTACAAGCGGGTCGACCCCGCGGAGTCCGTGCAGGGCAACGACGTCTACTGGGACGTCACCGGCTGCGGCAACACCGTGAACACCTCGCGCACCCAGACGCTGCGGATGGTGCTCGACTCGCTGCGGTACTGGGTCACCGAGATGCACGTCGACGGGTTCCGGTTCGACCTCACCCCGGCGCTCACCCGCACCTGGCACGAGCTCGACATGCGCAGCCACTTCCTCACCGCGATCGGCCAGGACCCGGTGCTGCGGCACGTCAAGCTCATCGCGGAGCCCTGGGACGCGAGCATGGACGGTTACTCGGTCGGCGCGTTCCCCCCGCCGTGGGTGGAGTGGAACGACCAGTACCGCGACACCCTGCGCGACTTCTGGCGCGGCGCCTCCGACGGTGTCCGCACCGTGGCCTCCCGGCTGGCCGGCTCCAGCGACCTGTACGCCGACGACGGGCGCTCGCCGTACGCCTCGGTGAACTTCGTGACCGCGCACGACGGGTTCACGCTCCGCGACCTCGTCTCCTACGACGACAAGCACAACGAGGCCAACGGCGAGGACAACCGCGACGGCACCGACAACAACCGCTCGTGGAACTGCGGGGTCGAGGGCGAGACCGACGACGCGACCGTGGCGGCGCTGCGCAAGCAGCAGGCCGCCAACCTGATGCTCACGCTCTGCCTCTCCACCGGCGTGCCCATGCTCACCGCCGGCGACGAGCGCGGACGCACCCAGCGCGGCAACAACAACGCCTACGGGCAGGACAACGCCACGTCCTGGGTCGACTGGCGTCCCGACGACGCGTGGCTGGACCTCTACGAGCTCACGAAGGCGGCGCTCCGGTTGCGCCGCGAGCACCCCGCGCTACGGCAGCGGCACTTCCTCGCCGGCCGCCCGGCGACCAAGGGCGCGCCGAAGGACCTGGCGTGGTTCCACCCCGACGGGCACGAGATGACGGGGGCGCACTGGCACGACGAGGACCAGCACGTGCTCGGGATGTTCGTCACCGGTGACCCGCTGCGGGCTCCCGGCCCCCGCGGTGAGGTGCTGCGCGACAGCTCGTTCATGATCTGGCTCAACGCCCAGGCCGACGACGTCGACGTCCAGCTGCCCGACAACCCGTGGGTGCGCGCCGGCGAGGTGGTGCTCACCACCGACCCCGGCTTCGCCGAGGGCAGGAAGGTCGTCGCCGGCGAGCAGGTCGTGCTGGCCGGGCGGTCGCTGCTCGTGCTGCGTCAGCTCTGAGCCCCCGGGCCGCGCCGGGTCAGAGGCAGAGGCCCTCGTCGGTGACGTCCCGCGAGCACAGCATCGTCTCCTCGACGGTGCGGAGCACGAACCGGTCGCCGTCTGACTGGGCGAAGAGGCGCCACCGCCAGCCGATCGCGGAGTCGTCGCCGATCCCGATGACGTCGACGACCAGCTCGGTGAGGTCGCCGCGCTCCGGCCCCTGGACGACCACGAGGCTCGGCCGCGGCGGGTCGGGGTAGAGCCGGTCCAGCATCGCGACGCCCAGCCGTCCCATCGTGCGGGCCCGGACCGGGTCCGGGAACATGCTGGTGACGTCCTCGGTCTCCCCAATCAGCGCGAGGTAGCGGGCATTCACCCAGCCCGTGGTGCCCCCGGTCTCGACCTCGGTCCACCTCGCGCCACCGTTGTGGTCCCGGGTCCGGCCGGTGGCCGTGAAGCCGGTCGCCGTCGGTGCCAGCCTCGCGACGACGGGGTTGCCCGCCCCTGGACCGCTCCGGACGTTGAGTACGTCGTCACGATCGACGCCCACCACCGCGAGGTCCCCGAGCGCGGCCGGCCGTGCCTGGGCGGGCTCCTCGGGGGCCGACCCCGTCTCCTCCGGCGTGGCCTCCGGGTCCTCGGACGCCGTCGGAGACTCCTCCGGGGCCGGCTCAGAGGGGGTCGCGGAGGGACTCACCGAGGGTTCGTCGCCCGAGCGGGCATCGGGCTCGTCGGTGCTGCATCCGACCAGGGCGAGGCACGCGAGGACGACCACGGGCACGAGCCGACGAGAGCGCATGGGTGCAGCGTAGGCCGACCGCGCCGGTCGGGAGCTGAGCGCCGGTGCGTGTCGATGGGTGTCGATGGGTGTCGCCGGGGCGGTCGGGACGAGGACGAGCCGACGCGCTCCGTCCCGCTAGCCTCCGTGGGATGAGCCTGCTCCGCCCCTGCCCCTGCGGAAGCGCGGCGTACGACGCCTGCTGCGGACCGCTGCACCGGGGCGAGCGTGCGGCACCCACCGCCGAGGAGCTCATGCGCTCGCGCTACTCCGCCTATGCGCTCGGGGATCTCGACCACGTCTTCCGGACCTGGCACCCGCGCACCCGGCCCGACGACCTCTCCCCCGCTCCCGGTCTGGTCTGGACCAGCCTCGAGGTGCTCGCCACCGGGGCCGGCGGGCCCGACGACGCCGAGGGGGTCGTCGAGTTCCGCGCGACGTACGACGGTCCCGGGGGCCCGGGCATCCTGCACGAGCGCAGCACCTTCAGCCGCCGGGCCGGCCGGTGGGTCTACGTCGACGGGGATCCGCTGCCGGACGGTCCTACTGCGCCCAGCTGACGCAGCCGAGCTCGGCCGGCGAGGCCAGCCGCGGGTGCCGCGGCAGGACGCGGACGGTGTAGCCGAACGGGCCGGTGCGGTCGAGCGTCACGCCGGCGGCGTAGCGGTGCCGGCCCGCCTCGTAGGTCTCGGCGTGGTCCAGCGGCACGGGGACGGCCTCGGCGAGGTCGTCGTCGCTGGCGTGCACGCGACCGTGGAGCACCTGCACCTCGACGTCGTCGGGCGTGAGGTCCCCCAACGACACGTACGCCGTCACGTCGAGCCGATCCCCCAACTGCGGCGCGTGGTCGTCACCGAGCCCGGTGGACTCCACGTGGTCGATGCGCACGCCCGCCCAGCCGGCCCGGACCCGGTTCTTCCACGCCGCCAGCTCGACGGCACCGGAGTGGTCGTCGTCGATCGCCCGGGCGGAGGTGGCCGAGGGGACGTAGAGCTGCTCGACGTAGTCGCGCACCATGCGGGTGGCGAGCACCTTGGGGCCGAGCGACTTCAGGGTGTGTCGGACCATCTCGATCCACCGCACGGGCAGGCCCTCGGCGTCGGCGTCGTAGAAGCGCGGCGCGACCTCGTTCTCGAGCAGGTCGTAGAGCGCGGTCGCCTCGATGTCGTCGCGACGCACAGGGTCGTCGACGCCGTCGGCGGACGGGATCGCCCAGCCGTTGTCGCCGTCGTACCACTCGTCCCACCAGCCGTCGAGGATCGAGAGGTTCAGCCCGCCGTTGAGCGCGGCCTTCATCCCCGAGGTGCCGCACGCCTCGTAGGGGCGCAGAGGGTTGTTCAGCCACACGTCGCAGCCGGGGTAGAGCGGCTGGGCCATCGCGATGTCGTAGTTGGGGAGGAAGGCGATGCGGTGCCGGACCTCGGGGTCGTCGGCGAAGCGCACGATCTCCTGGATCAGGCGTTTGCCCCCCTCGTCGGCCGGGTGCGCCTTGCCGGCGATCACCAGCTGCACCGGGTGGTCGGGGTGCAGCAGCAGTCGCTTGAGCCGCTCGGGGTCGCGCAGCATCAGGGTCAGCCGCTTGTAGGACGGCACGCGGCGGGCGAAGCCGATCGTGAGGACGTCGGGGTCGAGGGCGTTCTCGATCCACCCCAGCTCGGCGGGGGCCGCGCCCCGCTCACGCCACGACTTGGCCAGGCGCTGGCGGGCGTCGAGCACGAGCCGCTCGCGCAGGTCGCGCTTGACCGACCAGATGCGGGCTGCCGGGACCCGGTCGACGACGTCCCAGACCTCGGGCCGGTCGGAGTCGACGTCGGCGCCCTCGGCCGAGGCCAGCGCGAAGACCTCCCTGGCCACCCAGGTCGGGGCGTGCACCCCGTTGGTGATCGACGCGATCGGCACCTCGGCCTCGTCGAAGGCCTGCCACAGACCGGCGAACATCCCGCGGCTGACCTCGCCGTGCAGCTGCGAGACCCCGTTGGCGCGCTGGGCCAGGCGGAACCCCATGACCGCCATGTTGAAGACGCCGGGGTCACCGGAGGGGTAGTCCTCGGCGCCGAGCGCCAGCACCCGGCCCAGCGGGACACCGGGCACCGCACCGGCCCCGTCGGCGAAGTACTGCTCCACGAGCTCGCGGGGGAACCGGTCGATCCCGGCGGGCACGGGGGTGTGGGTGGTGAAGACGGTGCCGGCCCGGCCCACCTCGAGCGCGGCGTCGAAGTCCAGCCCGCCGTGCTCGCCGGCGGTGAGCTCGCGGATCCGCTCGAGGCCGAGGAAGCCGGCGTGGCCCTCGTTGGTGTGGAAGACCTCGGGCGCCGGCGTCCCGGTGACCCGGGCGTGGGCGCGCAGCGCACGCACGCCGCCGATGCCGAGGAGGATCTCCTGGCGCAGGCGGTGCTCGGTCGTGCCGCCGTACAAGCGGTCGGTGACCTCGCGTAGGTCGGTGGGGTTCTCCTCCAGGTCGGTGTCGAGCAGCAGCAGCGGCACCCGCCCGACGTCGGCGACGAACACCCGCGCGACCATCACGCGCCCTCCCGCCAGAGCGATCTCGATCCGGACCGGCTCCCCGGTGGTCTCGCGCAGCAGCGTCAGCGGCAGGCCGTCGGGGTCCAGTACGGGGTAGCGCTCCTGCTGCCACCCCTCACGGGAGAGCGACTGGCGGAAGTAGCCGTGCCGGTAGAGCAGCCCGACCCCGACGAGCGGGACGCCCAGGTCGCTCGCGGTCTTGAGGTGGTCCCCGGCGAGGATGCCGAGACCGCCGGAGTACTGCGGGAGCACCGCGGTGATGCCGAACTCGGGCGAGAAGTAGGCGACTCCGCGCGGGCCGGCCTCCCCGACGCGGCGCTGGAACCAGCGGTCCTGCGTCAGGTAGCGCTCGAGGCTGTCGTCGGCCACCGCCAGGCGGTCACGGAAGCCCTCGTCGGCGGCGAGCTCGGCCAGGCGGGCCGGGGGGACGGCCCCGAGCAGGCGCACCGGGTCGTGGCCGACGGACTCCCACAGGTCCGGGTCGACGGCGGCGAAGACGTCCTGCGTCTCCGGGTGCCAGGACCAGCGGAGGTTGCCGGCGAGCCGGCCGAGGGGGGCCAGCGGCTCGGGAAGGACAGGACGGACGGTGAATCGTCGGATGGCGCGCACTCACTGACGGTAGCCCAGCACGGTTGGATCGGTCCAAGCGTCGGACCGTCCGCCGTGGACGGCCGGGTTTGCACGTGCCAACGAGCCGGGCAGGATGGCGCCCATGGTCGGTCGGATTCCCGTCATGGACGTCACCCCCGTGGTCGAGCACGGGCGCTACGCCGCGAAGGCGGCTGTCAGCGAGCCCTTCGAGGTCACCGCCCTGGTGTTCCGCGAGGGCCACGACCAGCTCGACGCGGACGTGGTGCTCACCGGACCGGACGGACGCGAGCGCCCACCGGTCCCACTCCTCCCGGTCGAGGACGAGGTCGACCGCCGGGCGGCGGTCGTCGTCTGCGACACGGTGGGGAGCTGGAGTTTCACCATCCGCGCGTGGAGCGACCCGCTGGCGACCTGGGAGCACGACGCCGGCATCAAGGTCCCCGCCGGGGTCGACGTCGAGCTGATGTTCGCCGAGGGAGCCCTGCTGCTGGACCGGGTCGCCGCCGACCTGGGCCGGCGTACGGCGGAGCGGCGGACCCTGGAGGACGCCGCTCGCGCCCTGCGCGACACCGAGCGTCCCGACGCGGCCCGGTTGGCCGTGTGGCAGGACTCAGCGCTCGCCGAGGTCCTCGGTGCCCACCGGTTGCGCGACCTGCTCACGACCGAGGGCCCCTACCCCCTCTTCGCCGACCGCGAGCGCGCGCTCGTCGGGGCCTGGTACGAGTTCTTCCCCCGGTCCGAGGGAGCGTCGGTCGACCCCGCGAGCGGCACGACGCGGAGCGGCACCTTCGCCACCGCCGTCGGACGGCTCCCGGCTGTCGCGGCGATGGGCTTCGACGTCGTCTACCTCCCGCCCATCCACCCCATCGGCGAGGTCAACCGCAAGGGCCCGAACAACACGCTGACCCCTGGCCCCGACGACGTCGGCTCCCCGTGGGCGATCGGCTCCGCCGCCGGGGGCCACGACGCCATCCACCCCGACCTCGGCACGCTCGCGGACTTCGACGCCTTCGTGGCCCGTGCCGGGGAGCTCGGGCTCGAGGTCGCGCTCGACCTGGCACTGCAGGCCGCGCCGGACCACCCCTGGGTGACGACCAACCCTGAGTGGTTCACCACCCGCGCCGACGGGACCATCGCGTACGCCGAGAACCCGCCGAAGAAGTACCAGGACATCTACCCGGTCAACTTCGACAACGACCCCGAGGGGATCTACGCCGAGGTGCTCCGGGTGGTCCGGCACTGGATGGACCACGGGGTGCGGATCTTCCGCGTCGACAACCCGCACACCAAGCCGGTGGAGTTCTGGGAACGGCTGCTCGGCGAGATCCGCGCGACCGACCCCGACGTGGTCTTCCTCTCCGAGGCGTTCACCAAGCCGCCGATGATGCGCGCGCTGGGGACCGTCGGGTTCCACCAGTCCTACACCTACTTCACCTGGCGCACCGGCAAGGCCGAGCTCGCTGACTACCTCACCGAGGTCTCCCGCGAGACCTCCCACGTGCTGCGGCCGAACTTCTTCGTCAACACCCCCGACATCCTCCACGCCTCCCTGCAGTACGGCGGCCCGGCGGCCTTCAAGCAGCGCGCCGTGCTGGCCGCGACCGCCTCCCCCAGCTGGGGGGTCTACGCCGGCTACGAGCTCTTCGAGCACGTCGCGGTGCGCCCCGGCAGCGAGGAGTACCTCGACTCGGAGAAGTACCAGATCCGGGTCCGGGACTGGGCGGCGGCCGAGGCGGAGGGACGCAGCCTCGCGCCGTACCTCACCCGGCTCAACGACATCCGTCGCGCACACCCCGCGCTGCGCCAGCTGCGCAACCTGCAGGTGCACGCCACCGACGACGACGCGGTCCTCGCCTACAGCAAGCGCGACCTGTCGCCGGACGGGGAGGACCTGGTGCTCGTCGTGGTGAACCTCGACCCCCACGCCACCCGCGAGACCACCGTCCACCTGGACCTCCCGACCCTGGGCCTGGACTGGTCCGACGGACTCACCGTGCACGACGAGCTCACCGACCAGGTGTGGCACTGGGGCGCGCACAACTACGTCCGCCTCGATCCCCACCACGAACCCGCCCACGTGCTCAGCGTCAGGAGAAATGCATGACCGAGGCCTCGACCGCGGCCCCCACTGGATCGGTGCCCGTCGGCGCCACCCCCGACTGGTTCAAGACCGCCGTCTTCTACGAGGTCCTGGTCCGGTCGTTCTACGACTCCGACGGGGACGGGTGCGGCGACTTCGTCGGGCTGACCGAGAAGCTGGACTACCTCGAGTGGCTCGGGGTGGACTGCCTGTGGGTCCCGCCGTTCTTCACCTCGCCCCTGCGCGACGGCGGGTACGACGTCGCCGACTACACCGGCGTCCTCCCCGAGGTCGGCACGATCGAGGACTTCCACACGTTCCTCGACGCCGCGCACGCCCGCGGCATCCGCGTGATCATCGACTTCGTCATGAACCACACCTCGGACCAGCACCCCTGGTTCCAGGCGTCGCGCAGCGACCCCGAGGGTCCCTACGGCGACTTCTACGTCTGGTCCGACACCGACGAGCTCTACGACGAGGCGCGGATCATCTTCGTCGACACCGAGCCGTCGAACTGGACCTGGGACCCCGTGCGCCAGCAGTACTTCTGGCACCGGTTCTTCCACCACCAGCCGGACCTCAACTTCGACAACCCCGCTGTGCACGACGCCATGCTCGAGGCGCTGTCGTTCTGGCTCGACATGGGCATCGACGGGTTCCGGCTCGACGCCGTGCCCTACCTGTACGAGCGTCCCGGGACCAACGGCGAGAACCTGCCGGAGACCCACGAGTTCCTCAGGATGGTGCGCAGGTACGTCGACGAGCACTACCCCGGGAGGGTGCTGCTCTGCGAGGCCAACCAGTGGCCCGCCGACGTCGTGGAGTACTTCGGCGACTTCGAGGCCGGCGGGGACGAGTGCCACATGGCCTTCCATTTCCCGGTGATGCCGCGCATCTTCATGGGGGTGCGCCGGGAGTCGCGCTTCCCGATCTCCGAGATCATGGAGCAGACCCCCGCCATCCCCGACGGCTGCCAGTGGGGCATCTTCCTGCGCAACCACGACGAGCTCACACTTGAGATGGTCACCGACGAGGACCGCGACTACATGTGGGGCGAGTACGCCAAGGACCCCCGCATGAAGGCCAACATCGGCATCCGCCGCCGGCTGGCACCACTGCTCGACAACGACATCAACCAGATGGAGTTGTTCACCGCCCTGCTCCTCTCCCTCCCCGGGTCGCCGGTGCTCTACTACGGCGACGAGATCGGGATGGGCGACAACATCTGGCTCGGTGACCGCGACGGGGTGCGCACCCCGATGCAGTGGAGCCTGGACCGCAACGCCGGGTTCTCGAAGGCGACGCCGGGCCGGCTGCACCTGCCGGTGAATCAGGATCCCGTGTTCGGGTACCAGCGCGTCAATGTCGAGACCGAGCTGGACAACCCCTCGTCGCTGCTGCACTGGACGCGACGGATGATCCACGCGCGCCGCAACCACGCGGCCTTCGGGCTCGGTGACTTCACCGACCTGGGCGGGTCGAACCCCAGCGTGCTCTCCTACGTGCGGCACCACGTCGCCGAGGACGGCACCGAGGACACCGTCCTGTGCATCAACAACCTCTCCCGCTTCCCCCAGCCCGTCGAGCTCGACCTGCGGCGCTGGTCCGGCACCGCACCCGTCGAGCTGCTGGGCGGGGTCCGCTTCCCCGAGATCGGCGAGCTGCCCTACCTGCTCACGCTCGGGGCCTACGGCTTCTACTGGTTCCGGCTGCCGCGCGCCGAGGTCCCCGACCCGGCGTACGGCATCCCGGCAGGAGGGATCGACGCGTGAACGACGTACCGCAGCAGATCAGGGAGCAGCTCCACCCCTACCTGGCCTCCGCCCGGTGGTTCGGGGGCAAGGGCCGTGAGTTCGAGGTCGTCGACGTCACCCGGATGGCGCTGCTCCCGGGCGAGCCGGCGCTGGCCGTCGACGTGGTGACCGTGCGCTTCCCCGGGCGCAACCCCGGCGACCCCTCGACCGAGGAGCAGTACCAGCTCCCGCTCACCCTCGTGCCGGAGGCCGACCCCGGCCTCGACCACGCCTTCGTCGGCTGGTGGGAGGACCCTGACCAGGGATGGGTGCACGCCTACGACGCCGTGCACGACCGCGCCGCGTGCACCCGCTACCTGCAGGCATTCGCCGACGAGGCCCACCACGACCGCCTGACCTTCGTCCGGATGCCCGGCCACGAGCTCGACCTCGACGCGACGCCGGCGCCCTTCACCGGGGAGCAGAGCAACTCCTCGGTCGCGTTCGGCGAGGACAGCCTGATGAAGCTGTTCCGCAAGATCAGCCCGGGCCGCAACCCTGACATCGACATCCACGCCGAGCTCACGCGCGCCGGGAGCGAGCACGTCGCCGAGCTCTACGGGTGGATCGAGGCGACCTCGACACGCACCGGCGAGCCGGTCCATCTGGCGATGCTCCAGGAGTTCCTCCGGGCGGCCACCGACGGATGGGACCTCGCCCGGGCCAGCGTGCGGGACCTCTGCGCGGAGGCCGACCTGCACGCGGACGAGGTCGGTGGGGACTTCGCCGGCGAGACCGCCCGGCTGGGTGCGGCCCTCGCCGAGGTGCACGCCTCGCTCGCCGAGCGGTTCCCCGTCGAGACCTGGGGTTCCGCGGAGCTGACCGGCCTCGCTGATGCGATGGACCGCCGCCTCGACGACGCCGTCGCCGCGGTGCCCTACCTCGGCGGCCAGGCCGACGCGCTGCGTGCCGTCTTCGCCCGGGTCCGGGACCTGTCCTCCCCGGTCCGCGTCCACCGCGTCCACGGCGACCTGCACCTCGGTCAGACCCTGCGCAGCGTGCTGGGCTGGAAGGTGGTCGACTTCGAGGGCGAGCCCGCGAAGCCGCTCGCCGAGCGGGTCCTGCCGGACTCGCCGTGGCGCGACATCGCCGGCATGCTCCGCTCCTTCGACTACGCCGCCCACGCCGTCGTCGCCGACCTCGCGCCCGCGACCGAGGAGGCCCGCCAACAGCTCGAGTACCGCGCGCAGGAGTGGTCCGAGCGCAACCGCGGCACCTTCGTCGGCGCCTACGCCGAGGCGATCGGCGTGTCGGTTCCGCTGCCGGAGGACGCGCAGGTGCTGCTGGCGGCGTACGTTGCGGACAAGGCCGTCTACGAGACCGTCTACGAGGCCCGGAACCGCCCGGCGTGGGTCGGCATCCCACTGTCGGCGATCGAGCGCATCGCAGCCCAGGAGGCACCGTCGTGACCGATCCCCTGCCCGTCACCACCGCCCTCCTCGCCCAAGTCGCCGCCGGGGAGCACGGCGACCCGCACGCCGTCCTCGGCGCCCACCCTCATGAGGGCGCCGTCACCGTGCGCACCCACAAGCCCATGGCGCAGTCGGTCACGGTGCTGCACGACGGCCGCCGTACGCCGCTGCAGCACGAGCACGCCGGCATCTGGGTCGGCGTCCTCGCGCAGGACGCGGTCACCGACTACCGGCTCGAGGTCGACCACGGCCACGGGCCGCACACCGTCGACGACCCGTACCGCTTCCTGCCCACCGTCGGCGAGGTCGACCTGCACCTGGTCAACGAGGGGCGGCACGAGAACCTCTGGCATGTCCTCGGCTCCCACGTACGCCGGTACGACGGCCCGCTCGGCCCGGTGACCGGGACCTCGTTCGCCGTCTGGGCGCCCTCGGCGCGCGCGGTGCGCGTGAAGGGCGACTTCAACTCCTGGGACGGCCGTGAGCACCCGATGCGTCAGCTGGGCAGCTCGGGCGTGTGGGAGCTGTTCGTCCCCGACGTCGGGAGCGGCGCGCAGTACAAGTTCGCCATCCTCGGCGCGGACGGCACCTGGCACGACAAGGCCGACCCGATGGCGTTCCACACCCAGGTCCCGCCGGAGACGGCCTCGGTCGTCTTCGAGTCCGGGTACGCCTGGTCCGACGATGCCTGGATGGAGGAGCGCGCGGCCCTGGCCCACCACGACCGACCGATGTCGGTCTACGAGGTGCACCTCGGCTCGTGGCGCCGCGGCCGCAGCTACGCGGAGCTGGCCGAGGAGCTGACGGCCTACGTCGTCGAGCTGGGCTTCACCCACGTCGAGCTGATGCCCGTCATGGAGCACCCGTTCGGTGGGTCCTGGGGCTACCAGGTCACCTCCTACTTCGCGCCCACCTCCCGGTTCGGCGACCCCGACGGGTTCCGGCTGCTCGTCGACCGGCTGCACCAGGCCGGCATCGGCGTCCTCGTCGACTGGGTGCCCGCCCACTTCCCCAAGGACGAGTTCGCCCTCGCCCGGTTCGACGGCACCCCGCTCTACGAGGACCCCAACCCCACCCGCGGGGAGCACCCGGAGTGGGGTACCTACGTCTTCGACTTCGGACGCCGCGAGGTGCGCAACTTCCTCGTCGCCAACGCGCTGTACTGGCTCGAGGAGTTCCACGTCGATGGCCTCCGCGTGGACGCCGTGGCCTCGATGCTCTACCTCGACTACTCCCGCGAGCCGGGCCAGTGGACCCCGAACGTGCACGGCGGGCGCGAGAACCTCGAGGCCGTGCAGTTCCTGCAGGAGATGAACGCCACCGTCTACAAGCGGGTCCCCGGAGCGATCACGATCGCGGAGGAGTCCACCTCGTGGCCCGGCGTCACCCGCCCCACCGATGCCGACGGTCTCGGGTTCGGCTTCAAGTGGAACATGGGGTGGATGCACGACAGTCTCGGCTATCTGAAGGCCGATCCTGTGCATCGCAGCCACGCACACGGCCAGATGACCTTCTCGCTGGTCTACGCGTGGTCGGAGAACTACGTGCTGCCGCTGAGCCACGACGAGGTGGTGCACGGCAAGGGGTCACTGCTGCGCAAGATGCCCGGCGACCGCTGGCAGCAGCTGGCGACCCTGCGGGCCTACCTCGCGTTCATGTGGGCCCACCCCGGCAAGCAGCTGCTCTTCATGGGCGGCGAGCTCGGCCAGGAGGCCGAGTGGGCCGAGGCGCGCGAGCTCGACTGGTGGCTGCTGGACCACCCCGAGCACCGCGGGGTGCACGACCTCGTGCGTGACCTGAACTCGACGTACGCCGCCAGCCCAGCGCTGTGGACCCGCGACACCGACCCGGAGGGCTTCTCCTGGCTCGACGCCAACGACGCGCACCGCAACGTCTTCGCGTTCGTCCGGTGGGGCGTGGATGCCGAGGGCGCCCCCGAGGCGCTGGTCTGCGTGGCGAACTTCGCGGCGGTGCCGCACCACGACTACCGGGTGGGGCTGCCCCAGACCGGGACCTGGCAGGAGGTCCTCAACACCGATGCGGAGGCCTACGCCGGGTCCGGCGTCGGCAACCTCGGTGCGGTGGAGGCCCTCCCGGCGGGCGACGGCGACGCGGCCGGCCAGCCGGCGTACGCCGACGTCACGGTGCCGCCCCTCGGCACCGTGTGGTTCCGCCGCGCCTGAGTAGGCTCGGGACCGTGACCGACTCCCCTGAGAGCCTGAGCGCCGACCGCCCCGACCACCGGGTGTGGCTGGACCCGGTCGGCAACGGCGTCGCCCGGGTGACGTGGTCGAGCGACCTGGAACAGGCCTCCTTCGAGGACGCCAGCGGGGCGGTGCGCCGCGAGGTCGAGCGGGCGCTGGGCGACCTCAAGCAGGTGCGTGTGGAGGCGCTCGTGGACCCCGACGACGAGGTCGGCATGCGGATCGCCACCTGGGCCGGGCTGCACCGCGAGGGCGTGCTGCGCGGGATCCATGGCGTGGGGGACGACCGTTCCGACCGGGTGGTCTTCGCCCGCCTCGACAGCGACGTCCCGATCTTCGAGCCCGGCGGCTTCCGCGGCCTGCTCAACTCGTTCCTGCCGCGCAAGCGCGCCATCGCGCAGATGCTGGTGCGTGATCCCGATGCGCGGGTCCTGCTGTGCGAGCTGACCTACAAGAAGGACTGGGACCTGCCCGGCGGCGTGGTCGAGGTCGCGGAGTCCCCCCGGCTCGCGGTCTCCCGCGAGGTCGAGGAGGAGCTCGGGCTCGACATCCCCGCCGGCGGGCTGCTGCTCACCGACTGGCTGCCTCCGTGGGGCGGCTGGGACGACGCGGTGTGCCTCGTCTTCGACGGCGGCCTCCGCCCCGCCGACACCACCGACGTGATCGTGCGCCAGCTGCGGGAGATCCGCTCCGCGGAGTTCTGCACGCTCGAGCAGGTGCGCGAGCGGGCCACCGACTTCACCGCGCGGCGGGTGGAGGCGGCGCTGGCTACCGCCCTCGGGCAGGGCGGGCCGGCGTACACCGAGTCGGGATACTGACGGCGCCAAGCCGGAACTGACGGCTCCGGACGTCGTCCGAGGCGTTCCGACGTCCCCAGCCGTCAGCTGCGTCGACGCGCTCGCTCAGAAGAGCGCGGAGGCGAGGGCCTGCCGGCCCTTGCGCACACGGGGGTCGTCCGCGCCGACCGCGCCGAAGAGCTCGACCAGGTGGTCCCGGGCCTTGGCCCGCTCGTCGCCGGCACTGCGCCGCACGAGCTCGACGAGCCGGGCGAAGGCGTCCTCGACGTGGCCCCCGAGCAGGTCGAGGTCGGCGACCATGGTCTGCGCGTCGACGTCGTCGGGACGGTCGGCGGCGGTGGCCCGGGCCTCGTTGAGATCGACGCCCCGGGTCCGCTGGAGCACCTTGGCCATCGCCAGGCCACCGGTGGCCTCGGTGTCGGCGGGGTTCGCGTCGACCAGCTTCTGGTACTCGGCCACGGCCGCATCCACGTCACCGCGCTGCATCGCCTCGTCAGCGGCCGCGAAGCGCGGGTCGGTCCCGGGCTCCTCGCCCTCGTCACCCTCCGCGGGCTCCGGGGCGGCAGCCCCACGCGGCTGGTGCCGACCGGTGACGCCCTGCGCGGCGACCTGCTGGAGCACCTCGGCGAGGGCGGTGCGGAGCTCGTCGATGCCGACGACGTCCTGGAACAGCGGCATCGGCCGTCCCTGCAGCACGAGGGCGACCAGCGGGATCGAGGGGATCTGCATGGCCTGCGCGATCTGCGGGACCGCGTCGATGTCGACGGTCCCGAGGAGCAGGCGGCCCTCGAGCTCGCCGACGACGGTCCTGAGGTCGGCGGCGAGGTCGGCGCTGGCCGGCATCTGCGTCGGCGAGTAGAACGCCAACAGCACTGGCGCGGTCATCGAGCTCTCCAGGATCTCCTGGAAGCTCTGCTCGTCCACCGCCACGGCGTACGCCGAGCTCCCCGCCGCGCCACCACCTCCGGCGCCGCCGGGGCTCGTGCCCCCGGCGGGGGGTGCGGGGCGCTTGAGGGCGGACAGGTCGATCGCCCCGGGACGGGAGAACGGCTGTTGAGTCATGTGCCTATCTTGTCCGACGTCCCGGGACGACGCACCACCGCCTCTCAGCCGGCCCGCTCGACCGCCTCGGCGAGCGCGTCGGCGAAGGTGTCGAGGCCCCAGGCCCGCGAGGGCCACCAGGGCGAGACACGCCAGCAGTGCCAGCAGCCCACGACGAGCCCCCACCACGACCTCCGACGCGGAGATCACCTTAGGTAAGGAGCCCTATCCCGACTAGTCGGGTGTGCGTGGCGCCTCGCTCAGGGCACCCGCGGACCGCGCAGCCCGGAGCGCTGCACGACGCGCTGGATCACCAGGTCCCGCTCGTCGGGGCGACCGACGTACCGGATCTCGCGCAGGCCCTGCTCCTGGGCAGCAGACTCGAAGACGAAGTGGCCGTACCCCCACAGCCGGCCGGTGAGCGGCTTCTGCACGGTGATGTCGAGGATCCGGCCGAGCGGCATCGTCGCCAGGGTCTGGGCCAGGACGCCGCGGACGCGGAAGACCCGCATGTTCGTGACTACGAAGCGGTCCATGTGCCAGGTCAGGGCCCGCCAGCCGGCGTGGGCCAGCACCGCCCAGCCGAGGAGCAGCGGGAACCAGGCGAGGTCGAGGGGGGCGAACGGGAACGCCACCAGCAGCGCGAGCCCCACGAGCGCCTCGAGGAACGGGGTGACGTAGACGACCCAGTGCTTGCGGACCTCGTCGACGATCACCTCGCCCTCGTCGCGCAGCAGGTGCCGCCCGATCCGGGGATCGGCGAAGGTGCTGCGCAGCCAGCCCACGGCTAGGAGGTCAGCGCGTTCAGGAACTTGATGAGCGCCTCGAACAACCGGGTCAGCAGCTCCCAGAGCCGGCCGAGCCCGTCCGCCACGGCCTCGGCCAGCCCGTCGGGCTGGGTAAAGAGGTAGAAGCCGATGAAGAGCACGACGAGCAGCAGCACGAGCTTGTTCACGTCGACTCCTCGCAGGGGGAAGGCAGGGGCGCAGGCCGTTGCGGCACGACCTGGAGGAGTTGTACCAAACCGGGCAGCACGACAGTGGGAGGCGCACCGCGCCCGGCCACGTGGACCGCGAGGCGAACAGGAATGGGAACACCGTGCCGGGGGAACCACAGCCCCATGCCCGAGCGCGCCGACTCCGCCAAGCCCCAGCAGCCCGACGCCGCCCACCGGGTGCCCGACGACGTCGACCCCGCGACCGTCGAGGCGGTCGGCAAGCTGACCGAGGCCCTCGAGACGACCGAGCGGGCGCGCGGCCACCTCTACAGCTTCCACCAGCTCACCGGCCACGCCGACCTCCAGGTCAGCGAAGCCGTCGACCTGCTCCGCGAGGCCGGCCACGACGCGTTCGCCGACCGGGTCGCCGCGCAGCTGGTCGGCCGGAACGTGATCGAGGGACGCTGGACCTTCCAGGTCGTCGAGGACTACGACGACGGCTACTGGCGTGAGTTCCACGACCTCGAGCGAGCCGCGCGCGACGAGCTGACCCACGGGCGCCGGCACCTGCACGAGGCCCGGATGAAGGAGGACCGGCGCACCCAGGGACGTCGCGACCACGAGGCGCGTCCGGCGACGAGCGAGTGACGGCCTAGCGGGAGGAGCCGCCGGCCTCCGCCACCAGCAGGTCCGCCGCGGCATACGGGTCGGTACGGCCCGCGGCGACCTCGGCGGCGAGCCCGTCCAGCTCGGCGCGTCCTCCGAGGTGCTCCCAGCGCCGCCGGAGCTCGGTGACCGCGATCGCCTCGATCTCCTCGCGTGCCCTGCGCACCCGCCGACGCTCCCCCTCCCCGCTCTCCCCCAACCAGGCGCGGTGCTCGTCGAGAGCGGTGACGAGCTCCTCGAGCCCGTCGCCGCGCGAGGCGACCGTGGCCAGCACGGGCGGGTCCCATGCCCCCGCGCGACGCTCGGCGAGCCGCAGCATGCCGCGCAGGTCGCGGCGCACCACGTCGGCGCCCTCTCGGTCGGCCTTGTTGACGACGTAGAGGTCGCCGATCTCGAGGATCCCGGCCTTCGCGGCCTGGATGCCGTCCCCCATCCCCGGGGCCAGCAGCACCACCGTGGAGTCGGCCAGCCCGGCGACCTCGACCTCGCTCTGCCCCACGCCCACCGTCTCGACGATGATCACGTCGAACCCGGCTGCATCGAGCACGCGGAGCGCCTGCGGCGTGGCCCAGGACAGCCCGCCGAGGTGACCGCGGGCGGCCATCGAGCGGATGTAGACGCCCTGGTCGAGGGCGTGGTCCCCCATCCGCACCCGGTCGCCGAGGAGAGCGCCTCCGGAGAACGGCGAGGACGGGTCGATGGCCAGCACCCCGACCCGCTTGCCTGCCGCGCGCAGCTGGGTGACCAGGGCCGACGTGGTCGTCGACTTGCCGACCCCGGGCGCGCCGGTGAGGCCCACGACGTGGGCGTGCCCGGCGTACGGCGCCAGGCCGGCCATTACCTCGCGCAGCAGCGGCGAGGCGTCCTCGACCATGCTGACGAGACGGGCGACCGCCCGCACCTGACCGGTACGGGCGGCCGCTACCAGCTCGGGGACGGAGCCCCCGCGGCGCACCATACTCAGGCGGGCACGCGGATGATCAGCGCGTCGCCCTGGCCGCCACCGCCGCACAGCGCCGCAGCACCGGTGCCGCCACCGCGGCGCTTGAGCTCGAGCGCGAGGTGCAGCACGATCCGGGCGCCCGACATGCCGACCGGGTGACCCAGGGCGATGGCCCCGCCGTTGACGTTGACCTTCGCGTTGTCGATGCCGAGCTCACGGGCAGAGGCGATGCCGACCGCCGCGAAGGCCTCGTTGAACTCCACGAGGTCGAGGTCGGCGGGCGCGATGCCCTCCTTCTCGCACGCCTTGGCGGTCGCGGCCGCCGGCTGCAGCTGGAGGGTGGAGTCGGGCCCGGCGACCTGGCCGTGCGCACCGATCTCGGCCAGCCACTCGAGGCCGAGCTCCTCGGCCTTCGCCTTGCTCATCACCACGACGGCACAGGCGCCGTCGGAGATCTGGGAGGACGAACCGGCCGTGATGGTGCCCTCCTTGCTGAACGCGGGGCGCAGCGAGCCGAGCGACTCGGCGGTGGTGTCACCGCGCACGCCCTCGTCCTCGGAGACCGTGACGGTGCCCCTGCGGGACTTGATCTCGACGGGCACGACCTCGTCCTCGAAGACCCCGTTCTTCCAGGCCACGGCGGCCTTCTGGTGCGACTGGGCAGCGAACTCGTCCTGCTCGTCGCGGGTCAGATTCTGGGCCGCGGCGTTGCACTCCTCGGTCAGCAGGCCCATCGCCTGGCTGGTGAACTGGTCGAAGAGGGCGTCGTAGGCCATCGAGTCCACCAGCTTCACGTCGCCGAACTTCGCGCCCTCGCGCGACTTGGGCAGGAAGTGCGGGGCGTTCGTCATGGACTCCATGCCGCCGGCGACCACGACGTCGGCCTCACCCGCGCGGACCATCTGGTCGGCGAGCGCGATGGCGTTGACGCCGGAGAGGCAGACCTTGTTGATGGTGATCGACGGGACGCTCATCGGGACGCCGGCCGCGATGGCCGCCGTGCGGGCGGGGTTCTGGCCGGCGCCGGCCTGGATGACCTGCCCCATGATCACGTAGTCGACCTGCTCGCCGGTCACGCCGGCCTTCTCCAGGGCGCCCTTGATGGCGACGCCTCCGAGGTCGGCAGCGGACTGGTCCTTGAGCCCGCCGAGAAGCCGGCCGATCGGCGTACGGGCCCCGGCGACGATCACGTTTCCGGACATGGGGTGCCTCCTGGCGGTGGGGTGCGGGAGTGGTGCGGGATCGGACACCGACATTACCGAGCCGTAGCCCGCTTGGGGAGGGCCGTCCGTGAGGCGTCATGTACGCCTCGTCACAGTCGGTGGGCGGTGGTTCCCCCGGAGGGCAGTTCGTACGACGATGTGCCCATGAGCGAGCAGACCTCCCCCCTGTCGGTTCCCGACCACCTCTTCCTGTGCATCGACCACGTCGGCATCGCCGTGCCCGACCTCGACGAGGCGATCGCGTTCTACCGCGACGCCTTCGGGATGGAGGTCGCGCACGAGGAGACCAACGAGGAGCAGGGCGTGCGCGAGGCGATGGTCCGCATCGGCGACTCCGGGTCCTGCATCCAGCTGCTCGCCCCCCTCGACGAGTCCTCCACCATCGCGAAGTTCCTCGACCGGTCCGGCCCCGGGCTCCAGCAGCTGGCCTACCGGGTCACCGACGTCGAGCAGGTCTCGGCGATCCTGCGCGAGCGCGGCCTCCGCCTGCTGTACGACGCCCCCCGGCGCGGCACCGCCGACTCCCGGATCAACTTCATTCATCCCAAGGACGCCGGCGGTGTCCTCGTCGAGCTGGTCCAGCCCGCCGCGCAGCACTGACCCACCGCACACCAGGCGGCAGGCTCGTTCGTCCCGCGCGCAGCGGTCTCACTCGTCGCGGACGCGACCGCGCAGGCTCTTCGTGCGCCCCCGCTGACGCTTCCCCTCGAGGCGGCGCCGCTGCGACCCCCGGGTCGGGCGGGTCGCCCGACGGGGCGGCGCGGGCGGGGCCAGGGCCTCGCTCAGCAGGTCGGCGAGCCGTCGCCGCGCCGCCGCACGGTTGCGCAGCTGGGCGCGGTGCTCGGAGGCGGTGACGACCAGGCTCGTCCCCACCAGCCGGTCCGGCCCGAGGACCCGCAGCAGCCGAGCGCGCTGCTCGTCCGAGAACGCGGCCGTCGCTGCGAGGTCGAGCACCAGCTCCACCCGACTGTCGCTGGTGTTCACCGACTGCCCGCCGGGGCCGGAGGACCGCGAGAAGCGTTCGACCAGGTCGGTCGCGGGCACGACGAGCCCCTGCGGCACCCCGGGACCGGGCGCCAGGCGGAGGTCCTCACCCGGGCGGTTCACCCCCCGAGCGTGCCACGCCGACCGGGTCACGCCCAGCGCAGGCGCAGCGGGTCCCCTGGACGCAGTTGGGCGACCCTGTCGACGTCGGCGTCCACCACGACCCCGACGACGGGGTACCCGCCCGTCACGGGGTGGTCGGCCAGGAAGACCACGGGTTCGCCGGAGGGCGGGACCTGGACGGCCCCCCGCCACAGTCCCTCACTGGGCAGCTCGCGGCCGGGGTCGACGCGTGCGAGACCCGGGGGCGGGCTGCCGCCTGCCGACCGCAACCGCACCCCCACCCGGTTGCTCTGCTCCCCCACCGTCCAGGCCGTCCCGACCAAGGCATGGACGTCGTGCACCCAGTCCGCCCGCGGCCCGGCGACGACCCGCAGCGGCGAGTCGGCCACGGTTTGCGGCGTCGCCTGGTCCACCCTCAGCGGGGTCGCCGGAGCCGCGCCGACGGGCAGGAGGTCGCCGCGCCGCGGAGGCGGCGGCCCGACCTCGGCCAGCACGTCCCGGCTGCGCGAGCCCAGCACCGGGGCCACCGCGACCCCGCCACGCACCCCGACGTACCGGCGCAGGCCCTGGGTCGCAGGACCCACCTCGAGGTGCGCCCCCGGCGGGACCGCGACCGGGGCGTGGTCGCCGACCAGCTGTCCGTCGAGGAGCACCGGTCCACGTCCGCCGGTCACGACCACCCAGGTGATCGCCCCCACGCCCTCGAGGACCAGCTGTCCGACGACCTCCAGCGTCGCAGCGTCCTCAGCGTTCCCGAGGAGGCGGTTCGCCAGGGCGTGGGCAGCGCGGTCGGCGGCACCGGACCGGCCCAGACCGACCGCCGACCACCCCGGCCGGCCGAGGTCCTGCACCAGGGTCGCGCCGGTCACCTCGGCGACCTCGAACCCGCGCGGGGAGCTCATGCGGGGCCCTCCGCGACGAACCGGACGACGGTCCCGGGCGGCAGCAGCGCCGGGGGGTCGCGATCGACGTCCCAGAGCACGGCCTCGGTACGCCCGATGAGCTGCCACCCGCCCGGAGTGGCGCTGGGGTAGATCCCGCTCAGGTCGTCGGCGAGGGCGACGGATCCCGCCGGGACCCGCGGTCGGGGGTCGGACCGACGCGGAACCCGCAACCGCGGGTCCCCCCCGACCAGGTAGGGAAAGCCGGGTGCGAACCCCGCGAACCCGACCGTCCACGAGGTGCCCGTGTGGGCCGCGACCACCTCGTCCGGGGTCAGGCCGCAGTGCTCGGCCACCGCCGCCAGGTCCTCCCCGTCGTAGACCACGCGGACCTCGACCGGAAGGTCGTCCGTCACGGCCGCGGACGCACCCGCCCCTTCGACGACCTCGCTCCAGGCCCGGTCGAGCAACGGCACCAGGTCAGCGGGCGTGGTGCCCGGCGATGCGACCACCAGCACCGTCCGGGCGCCCGGGACCGCCACGGCGCACCGGTCCCCGCAGCCCGCGAGGACGGCCTCGGCCACGTGCGCCGGGAGCACCTCCACCTCCGCCCACTCGACGAGCAGGGCGCGGTCGCCGTACGACAGCACGCGGTGCACCGGGGCCATCGGCCTCACCGGGTCCCGGACTCGCCCGTCGGCGGGGACGGGGCGGGGCGCACGAACGGACGGAGCCCGACACCGGCGCCCTCCAGCGCCGTGCGCACCGCACGCGCGATCGCGATCGAGCCCGGGGTGTCCCCGTGCAGGCAGACCGACTCCGCCGCCACCGCCACGATGCTCCCGTCGGTCGCCACCACGGTGCCCTCGGTGACCATCCGCACCACTCGCGCGGCAACTTCGTCTGGGTCGTGCAGCACCGCGCCGGGTTCCGTGCGCGGGACAAGCGTTCCGTCGGGGGTGTAGGCCCGGTCCGCGAACGCCTCGGGGACCGGACGCAGTCCGGCCTTCTCCGCCAGGCGGAGAAGGACCGAACCGGGTAGGCCGAGGACCGAGAGCCCGGCGTCCACCGCCCGTACGGCGTCGATGACGGCCCGGGCCTGCGCCTCGTGGTGGACCACCGCGTTGTAGAGCGCACCGTGCGGCTTGAGGTAGCGCACGCGCGTCCCGGCTGCCCGGGCGAGCGCGTCCAGCGCACCGACCTGGTAGACGACCTCGTCGGTCAGCTCTGCCGGCGCGACGTCGAGGAACCGGCGCCCGAACCCGGCGAGGTCGCGGTATCCGACCTGTGCGCCCACCACGACGCCCTGCTCCGCGGCGGTCGCACAGGTGCTCCGCAGCACCGAGGGATCTCCTGCGTGGAAGCCGCACGCCACGTTCGCGCTCGTGACCACACCGAGCACGGCGGTGTCGTCACCGAGCTCCCAGCGGCCGAACGACTCACCGACGTCCGCGTTCAGGTCGAGGTGCACAGGCCCAGTGTGCCTGCCGAGGGGCGAGACAGCGGTCACACCCGGCTGACAGGCAACCTACTCGTCGGTAGATTTCGCCTAGGTCCGTGGCCCCCGACACTCCCCAGGAGCACCCGTGCAGCAGATCCTCGACGCCATCATGGCCGGCGACACCAGCCAGGAGGACTTCGCCAACCTCACCCTTCCCGAGTCCTACCGCGCGGCGACCGTGCACAAGGACGAGGTCGACATGTTCGAAGGCCTCACCGCCAAGGAGAAGGACCCCCGCAAGTCGATCCACATCGAGGACGTCGCGCTGCCCGAGCTCGGGCCCGGCGAGGCGTACGTCGCGGTGATGGCCTCGGCCATCAACTACAACACCGTGTGGACCTCGATCTTCGAGCCCGTGTCCACCTTCGGGTTCCTCGAGCGCTACGGCCGGCTCTCCGAGCTCACCAAGCGCCACGACCTGCCCTACCACGTGGTCGGCTCCGACCTGGCCGGCGTGGTGCTGCAGACCGGCCCCGGCGTGTCCCGCTGGAAGCCCGGCACCGAGGTCGTCGCGCACTGCCTGTCCGTCGAGCTCGAGGACGCCGACGGCCACGACGACACGATGATGGACCCCCAGCAGCGGATCTGGGGCTTCGAGACCAACTTCGGCGGCCTGGCCCACATCGCCCTGGTCAAGGCCAACCAGCTGATGCCCAAGCCCGACCACCTCACCTGGGAAGAGGCCGCCTCCCCCGGTCTGGTCAACTGCACCGCCTACCGCCAGCTGGTCTCCAAGAACGGCGGCAACATGAAGCAGGGCGACAACGTCCTGATCTGGGGCGCCTCCGGCGGACTGGGCGGCTTCGCCACCCAGTACGCCCTTAACGGCGGCGCGGTCCCGATCTGCGTGGTTTCCAACGAGCAGAAGGCCGCCATCGCCCGCTCCATGGGCGCGGAGTTGGTCATCAACCGCTCCGAGGAGGACTACAAGTTCTGGAAGGACGAGCACACCCAGGACCCCAAGGAGTGGAAGCGCTTCGGCTCCAAGATCCGTGAGCTCACCGGCGGCGAGGACATCGACATCGTCTTCGAGCACCCCGGCCGCGAGACCTTCGGCGCCTCGGTCTACGTCACCCGCAAGGGCGGCACCATCACCACCTGCGCCTCCACCAGCGGCTACATGCACGAGTACGACAATCGCTACCTGTGGATGAACCTCAAGCGGATCATCTCGTCGCACTTCGCCAACTACCGCGAGTCCTGGGAGGCCAACCGCCTCATTGCCAAGGGCATGATCCACCCGACCCTGTCGCGGACCTACTCCCTCGACGACGTCGGCCAGGCCGCCCTCGACGTCCACAACAACGCCCACCAGGGCAAGGTCGGCGTCCTGTGCCTGGCCCCCGAGGAGGGCCTCGGCGTGCGCAACCCCGAGATGCGCGAGCAGCACGTCGACGCCATCAACCGCTTCCGCGGGGTGTGACGATCTCCACGCAGATCGAGGCGTGACACAGGCGGGCTCGGGGTGACCAACACCCCGGGCCCGCCTGTAGTTTGGGCACGACCCCCAGACGCGTGAGGTGAGGAAGCATGAGCGACCGAAACGGCCTGTCCATCTTCGGCGAGCAGCCGAGACCGGACCGCCCTGGCACCTCCGACGACGAGGCCACCCAGGTCATCCCGGTCGTCAGGGATGACCCCCGTGCGAGCGGCGCCAGCGCCCGTCCGCAGCCTGCAGGCAGGCCCTCCACACCCCCACCTGCCGGTGCCGCCGACGGGTTCCCCGTCGTCCGCCGCGGTGGCTACGACAGGGACGCCGTCGATCGTGCCGTGCAGGCGCTCCTCAGCGAGCGCAGCACTCTCGCGGGCGACGCCCAGGAGGGCCGCCGACGCGTCGACGCGCTCGAGAAGCAGGTCACGGACCTTCAGCAACGCCTGACGGAAAACGCCACCCCGTCGTACGCCGGCCTGGGCGGCCGCGCCTCCGAGATGCTCCGGCTCGCCGAGGAGCAGTCCGACGAGGTGCTGGTCGAGGCCCGGGCCGAGGCAGCCGACCTGCGGGAGCAGGCCGCACGGGACGCCGAGGCGTTGCGCGCCGACGCTTCCCGCGAGGCCGAGGACATGCGCATGGTCCAGCTCGAGGACCTCGAGGAGACCCGCAAGCTGGCCATGGCCGCCGTCGAGCAGGAGCGGGCCGCGGCCCGGAGCGAGGCCGAGGATCTGCTCGCGTCCGCCCGTCGGGAGGCCGAGCAGCTGCGGCTCGCTGCCGAGCAGGAGACCACCGCGATGCGCACCGGAGCCCAGCGCGAGGCCGAGAAGGCTCGCGCCGGAGCGGACCGCGAGGTCCAGGAGGCGCGTCGGGTGCTCGCGGTCGAGAAGGAGCGGCTGGCTCGCGAAGCGGCCGACCACCACGAGTCCGCGCTGGCCCAGACCCAGCAGCTCGTCGGCGACGCCGAGGCCCGCGCCCACGCCGCCGAGAAGCGGTCCCAGGAGGCCACGAGGCAGGCCAACGCCCAGCGCGACCAGGTGGTCGCCGAGGCCGAGCAGACGCTGAGCCGGGCCCGCCGCGAGGCCGAGCAGGTCGTGACGACTGCCAAGAGCCAGGCAGCGAGCATCACCGCCTCCGGCAAGGCCGACGCCGAGCGCGAGCTCGCCGCGATTCGCGCTGAGGTCGACCGGGTCACCCGCCGACGGGACGCGATCGTGGCTCAGTTGGGGGCGCTGCGTGACGTGGTCGCTGGTTTCGGCGACGGCCCCGACACCTCCGAGCCGGCCGGTCAGGACGAGCAGCAGGGCTGAAACACCGCGGGCGCGGGGTGGGCCGGTTCGTGGCACACCCCGCGCCCGCGCACGGTCAGCGTCGGGAGGTCAGCTGTAGTCGTGGAAGCCGCGGCCGGTCTTGCGGCCGAGGTTCCCCTCCGCCACGACCTTCTCGAGGGTGGCGGCCGGCGCGAAGCCGGGGTGCTTGAACTCCTCGTGCAGCTCACGCTGGATCGCCAGCGAGACGTCGTTCCCCACGACGTCGAGCAGCTGGAAGGGACCCATCGGGAAGCCCGCCTCGGCCTTCACCGCCTCGTCGATGGTCGACAGGTCGTGCTCCCCCTCCTCGGCGAGCTTGACGGCGTCGTTGAGGTAGGGGAAGAGCAGTGCGTTCACGATGAAGCCCGGGCGGTCGGTGCACGACACCGCGACCTTCCCGACCCGTCCGCACAGCGCCCGCACCGTCTCGTCGACGGCAGGTGCGGTCGTGGCGGTGGTCACCACCTCGACCAGCTTCATGACGGGGGCGGGGTTGAAGAAGTGCATGCCGATCACGGCCTCGGGTCGCTCGGTGGCGTCACCGCAGGCGGTGATGGGCAGCGAGGACGTGGTGGTCGCGAGGATCGCACCCGGCTTGCAGATCGCGTCGAGGGCCCGGAACAGCTCGGTCTTGATCGCGAGGTCCTCGGCGATGGCCTCCACGACGAGGTCGACGTCGGCGAGGTCCTCCCGAGCGGTGGTCCCGCGAAGGCGCCCGAGCACGGCGCTCTTGGACTCCTCGTCGAGCTTCCCGCGGGAGATCGCCTTGTCGAGGGACTTGGTGGTGCCGGCCTGCACGCCGGCGACCTTCTCCTCCGAGCGACCGACGTAGACCACGTCGTACCCGGCCTTCGCGAAGACCTCCACGATCCCGGAAGCCATCGTGCCGGTCCCCACCACGCCGACCGTCGCGATCTCGTGCTGGGGTCGGGGTGCGTCGTCGGCCGACGGGGTCTCCTCGTCGGGCACGACCTCGCCGTCGGCGTAGGTGTAGAACCCACGCCCGGCCGCCTTTCCGGTGCGCCCTGCGGCCACCAGCTTCTCCAGCAGGTCGGCCGGCTTGTGCAGCTCGTCGCCGGACTCGGCGTGCCGCGCCGCCAACTGGTCCCGCACCACGTCGAGGCCGAGCTCGTCGAGGGCGGTCAACGGACCGGCGGGGTAGCCGCAGCCGAAGCGCATGGCTGCGTCGATGTCGGCGCGGGAGGCGTACGAGTCCTCGTACATCCGCACGGCGTGGTTCAGGTACGGGAGCACGAGTGTGCTGCTGATCTGCGCGGTGGTGTCGGTCATGCGCTCGAGGATGACACGGAGCTACTGGTCAGTAGCAAGCGTCCGTCCTGCGGACTGGACACACGGCTGCGTCGAGTGTCGTGCATCACGTGTTCGCACGCTCCTCCTTCGGCACCACGGTGATCTCGCCCGAGCGTCGACCCTCGCGGAAGGCGCGGACCTCCTCACGCACCTTCGGCAGCAGCAGGTAGCAGGCGGTCAGGTTGAAGATCGCGCAGACGAAGAGCATCGAGTCGGCGAAGTCCAGGACCGAACCGAGCTCCACCACGGTGCCGATGACGGTGAACACGCAGAAGATGATCTTGAACGCCAGCTCCTTGGCAGGGCTGCGGCCGACCAGCGTCGTCCAGGCCTTGAGGGTGTAGTAGCTCCACGTGATGAGCGTCGAGAAGGCGAAGAAGGCCACCGCCACGGCCAGCACGTTCCCGAAGCCCGGCAGGAAGGTCTCGAAGGAACGCGAGGTCAGGACGACGCCGGTGTCGTTGGTGACCTCCTCCCCCGCGGCGGCTCCGGCGAGCAGCTCGCCGTAGAACGCGGTGTCGGCGATGACAATCGTGAGGGCCGTCATCGTGCAGACCACCACAGTGTCGATGAACGGCTCGAGGAGCGCGACGTACCCCTCGCTCACCGGGTGCTTGGTCTTCGCCGCGGAGTGCACGATGGGAGCCGAGCCCACGCCCGCCTCGTTGGAGAACGCCGCGCGCTGGAAGCCGATGATGAGAACGCCGACCACACCGCCGGCGACGCCCTCGGGGTTGAACGCCCCGTTCACGATCGTGCTGACCGCGCCGGGCACCTCGCCGATGTTGCCGAAGATCACCAGCAGGCAGGCCACCACGTAGAGGATCCCCATGAACGGCACGAGCCGCGAGGTGACCTTGCCGATCGAGGTGACACCGCCCAGGATTACCGCGCCGACGAGCAGCGCCAGGATGATGCCGAAGATCAGTGCAGCACCGTCGGACCCGAGGAAGCCGTCGGCACCGCCGGTGACCTCCTGGGCCTGCGCGAAGGTCTGGTTGGCCTGGAAGGCGTTGCCGCCCAGGGCACCGAAGAGGATCAGGGCCACCGCGAAGATGCCCACCGCGATCTTGCTGGCCGGTCTCCCGAACCGCTCGAAGGCCACCGGCATGTAGCGGAACGGTCCTCCGGTGACGGTGCCGTCCTCGTGCAGCTCGCGGTACTTCACGCCCAGCGTGCACTCCACGAACTTGGTCGCCATGCCGAGCAGCCCGGCGATGATCATCCAGAGCGTGGCGCCGGGCCCACCGATGGTCACCGCCACCGCCACACCGGCGATGTTGCCGAGACCGACGGTGCCTGACACCGCCGAGGAGAGCGCCTGGAAGTGGGTGACCTCGCCCGGGTCGCTCATGCGCGAGTACTTGCCGCGCACCAGGCCGATCGACGTCCGCGCCCCGGTGACCTGCACTCCGCGCAGGTAGACCGTGAAGATGGCCGCCGCCGCGACGAGCCAGAGCACGATCACCGGGAAGGTCACCGGACCGACGCTCACCTCGAAGAAGACCACGGAGGCGACGGCGGCGGCGACCGGCTCGAAACCGTCGCTGACCGACTCCTCGAACCGGGCCAACCAGCTGCTGTCCGCGTCTTGTGCGGCGCTGATCACGGCCGCGGGCGTGAGAATCATGCGTGTGGTCTGCCCCACGTCCGCAGATCAGAAACCATCCCGCTCCGAATCCGGTGCCGAGGTGACCGGCTCCCGGCCGGCCCGGTAGATTCCGGCGGCGTGAGACTCGTCGTTGCGCGCTGCCAGGTCGACTACGCCGGCCGGCTGACGGCGCACCTGCCGATGGCCACACGGGTCCTCATGCTCAAGGCCGACGGATCGGTGCTCGTGCACTCCGACGGCGGCTCCTACAAGCCGCTGAACTGGATGTCCCCGCCGTGCACCGTGCGGGAGGGGACGACGGACGACGGCCACGTCGAGTGGACCGTGACCGCGAAGAGCGGCGACAGCCTCCGGATCCTCGTCGAGGAGGTCGTCCACGACTCCCAGCACGACCTCGGGGTCGACCCGGGGCTGCAGAAGGACGGGGTCGAGAAGCACCTCCAGGAGCTGCTCGCCGAGCACCCCGGGACCCTCGTCGAGGGCCTCACCCTGGTCAGACGCGAGTTCCCGACCGCCATCGGCCCGGTCGACCTGATGTGCCGTGACACCGCCGGTGCGTCGGTCGCGGTCGAGATCAAGCGTCGTGGCGAGATCGACGGCGTCGAGCAGCTGACCCGCTACCTCGAGCTCCTCAACCGGGACCCGCTCCTCGCGCCGGTGCGAGGGATCTTCGCAGCCCAGGAGATCAAGCCACAGGCACGGGTCCTCGCCACCGACCGCGGCATCACCTGTGCCGTGCTCGACTACGACGCGCTGCGCGGGATGGACGACCCCGCGTCACGGCTGTTCTGAGCCGTCGCGGGCGGCAGCCGGACCGACACCGTCGTGCCCACGCCCGGCTCGCTCTGGACCGCGATCGACCCGCCGTGGGCGGTGACGATCGCCTGGGCGATCGACAGCCCCAGGCCCGCGCCCCGCGCGTGGCTCTCGACGGCGTGCCGCGCACGGAAGAGCCGCTCGAAGACCCGGGGCACCTCCTCCGGGTCCACCCCGACACCGGTGTCGCGGACGTCCACGACCACGGAGCCGCCCCCCGCCCCGCTTCCCTCGTCGCGTCGTACCGCGACGGTGACGGTCCCGCCGGCTGGCGTGAACTTGACGGCGTTGGTGAGCAGGTTGTCGAGGACCTGACCGAGCCTCATCTGGTCGCCCACCACGACACTGTCACCAGGCTGCCCCTCGACCTCGAGGAGCAGCGTCAGCCCCCCGGCCTCGGCGAGCGGCCGTGCCGCGGCCACGGCATCGGCCGCCAGCCGGGCCAGGTCGACGGTGGACGTGTTGAGCACCAAGCGCTCGTGGGTCACTGAAGCGACCGTGAGCAGGTCGTCGACGAGCCGGAGCTCGCGCTGGGCGTTGCGCTCGATCACCTCCAGCAGGTCGCGGGCGACGTCGCTGAGATGCTCCGAGCCGAGGTCGGCGAGCAGCTCGGTGTAGCCGATGATCGAGGACAGCGGCGTGCGCAGCTCGTGGGAGACCGTGGCGATGAGCTCCTCGCGCATGCGGTCGGCCTCCTGCTGCAGCCGTGCGCGCTCGGTGACGTCGCGGACCGCGGCCGAGATCACCAGGCCCTCCGATGTCTCCAACGGGGCGAGCGAGATCTCGACGGGAAACTCCGTGCCGTCCTTGCGGCGCGCCGCGAGGTCCCGGTCGATGCCGCCCATCGGGCGGGTGTGGGGGTCCACGACGTACCCGTCGCGGCGGGACTGATGGTGCCCCAGCGCGCTCTCCGGGACCAGGATCTCCACCGGCTGCCCCACGAGCTCGGAGCGGTCGTAGCCGAAGAGCCGCTCCGTCTGCGCGTTGACCAGCCGGATCGTGCCCCGAGCGTCCACGATGACGAACGCGTCAGGGGCCGCCTCCAGCAGGCTCCGGAAGTAGCGGTCCTCGTGAGGGATGTCGTCCGCGCTCACCCCACGCCCGCGATGCGGGGCGCGGTCGGGTCGGACTGGTCGTCACCGTGCTCGCGGGCGACGTACTCCTCGATGTCCTCGATGTCCTCCCTGTTGCGGGAGACGACCGCGAGCAGGTCGCTGACCGTGGCGACCTCCTCGACCTGCTCCTTCACGAACCACTGGAGGAACTGCTCGGAGGCGTAGTCGTGCTCCTCGCGCGCGGTCCGCACCAGGGCGTGGACCTGCTCGGTGACCTGTCGCTCCTGCTCGAGGGCGAGCGCCACGGGGGCCACCAGGTCCTCGAACCCGGAGACCGGAGCCGTGACCGCCGGGATGTCCACCTCAGAGTCGGTGTCGAGGAGGTACTGCACCATCATGAGCGCGTGGTCGCGCTCCTCGGCCGCCTGGGCGTAGAAGAACGCCGCCATCCTGGGCATCGTCAACGCGTCGTAGTAGACCGCGCACGACAGGTACTGGTTGTGAGCGGCGAGCTCACGGCCGATCTGCAGGTTGAGCTGATCGACGAAGCGGGGTGCGGGCACGGGAACCTCCAGGGGCGGGACGCAACACCACCCTAGTGCGCGGTCAGGCGGCCTGCGTCAGACGCTTCTTGGTGACCTTCTTGCCGTCGACCCGAACCAGCTTGCGCTTCTTGACCGTGTAGCCCTCGGGCAAGGTGCCTTCCTTCAGCATGCGCAGCGGGCAGCGTGAGCAGGACGACCTCGAGGCGCAGCACTCGCGCTTGGGGAGCCGATGCTCCTTGTCCTTCTTCTTGCCCACAGGGGCCAGCATAGCCGATCGAAGTGAGGGTTGCCTCACCTCATCTCGGCGAACCTTCAGTCGAGCCCGTTCGCGGCGCGGATCACGTCGACGATCCCGTCCATGATCTCGGTGAGTCCGAAGTCCTTGGGCGTGTAGACCGCGCCGACACCCATCTCGCTCAGCGCCCGGGCGTCACCGCCGGGAATGATGCCGCCCACGATCACGGGGACGTCGCCGATGCCGGCCTCACGCATGCCCTCGAGGACCGCGGGGACCAGCTCCATGTGGCTCCCGGAGAGGATCGACAGGCCCACGCAGTGCACGTCCTCGGCGACGGCTGCGGCCACGATCTGCTCGGGGGTCAGGCGGATGCCCTGGTAGATGACCTCGAAGCCGGCGTCGCGGGCACGGACGGCGACCTGCTCGGCGCCGTTGGAGTGACCGTCGAGCCCGGGCTTGCCGACCAGCAGGCGCAAGCGCCCACCGAGCTCCTCGCCGGTGGCGCGGACCTTCTCGCGGACGGCAGTGAGCTCCGAGCCCGCCTCGGCCACGCCGACCGCACCGCTCACGCCGGTGGGGGCGCGGAACTCCCCGAAGACCTCACGCAGGGTGCCGGCCCACTCCCCCGTCGTGGCGCCAGCCCGAGCCGCGGCCAGGGTGGCCTCCATCAGGTTGGCATCGGACTTGGCGTCCTCGGCCAGCCGCGCCAACGCGCGGTCGACCTCGGCCTGGTCGCGCTGGCCCTTCCACGCCTCGACGCTGGCCATCGCCGACCGCTCGGCCTCGGGGTCCGCGGCCTGGATCGCGCCGTCCAGGTCCGCGGTGAGCGGTGAGGGCTCGGTGGTCTCGAACCGGTTGACACCCACGATCACCTCGTCACCGGACTCGATGCGGCCGCGCCGAGCAGCATGGGCGGAGACCAACGCCTGCTTCATGTAGCCGGACTCGACGGCCGCGATCGCACCGCCGAGCGCCTGGACCCGGTCGATCTCCGCCTTCGCGCTGGCGATGAGCTCGGCGACCTTGGCCTCGATGACGGTGCTGCCCTCGAAGATGTCGTCGTACTCCAGGAGGTCGGACTCGAAGGCCAGCACCTGCTGCAGGCGCAGGGACCACTGCTGGTCCCACGGCCGCGGCAGACCGAGCGCCTCGTTCCAGGCCGGCAGCTGCACCGCGCGGGCGCGGGCGTTCTTGGACAGCGTGACGCCGAGCATCTCCAGCACGATCCGCTGGACGTTGTTCTCCGGCTGGGCCTCGGTGAGCCCCAGGGAGTTCACCTGGACGCCGTAGCGGAACCGACGCATCTTCGGGTCGGTGACGCCGTACCGCTCACGGGTGATGTCATCCCACAGCTGCACGAACGCCCGCATCTTGCAGGTCTCCTCGACGAACCGGACACCGGCGTTGACGAAGAAGGAGATGCGCCCGACGACCCGCTCGAAGTCCTTCTCGCTGACCTGCCCGGCGTCGCGGACCGCGTCGAGCACGGCGATGGCGGTGCACAACGCGTAGGCGAGTTCCTGGGTGGGCGTCGCGCCCGCCTCCTGCAGGTGGTAGCTGCAGATGTTGATCGGGTTCCACTTCGGGACCTGGTTGACCGTGTAGGCGATCATGTCGCTGGTGAGCCGCAGCGAGTGCTCGGGCGGGAACACGTACGTCCCGCGGGAGAGGTACTCCTTGACGATGTCGTTCTGGGTGGTGCCCGCGAGCTGGGCGGCCACCTCCTCCGGGGCCAGGTCGGGGTTCTGCTCCTCGGCCACCACCTGGTACATCGCCAGCAGCCACATCGCCGTGGCGTTGATGGTCATCGAGGTGTTCATGTCCGTGAGCGGGATGTCGTCGAAGAGCTGACGCATCTCCCCCAGGTGCGGCACCGGTACGCCGACCTTGCCGACCTCTCCCCGGGCCAGCGGCGAGTCCGGGTCGTAGCCGGTCTGCGTCGGCAGGTCGAACGCCACCGAAAGACCGGTCTGGCCCTTGGAGAGGTTGTTCCGGTACAACGCGTTCGACGCGGCCGCCGTGGAGTGGCCCGCGTAGGTCCGCATCACCCACGGCCGGTCCTTCTCCCGCGGGCGGTCTGCGGGGGGCAGTGCCTCGGTGGGCTCGTCCGTCGCGGCGTGGGGGGCGGGCTGCTCGCTCATGGTGCGAAGCGTAGGCGGAATCGAACCCGCCGGTAACCGCGTGTCGGCTGTTTCACACCGCCGGACCTGCCCGGGTAGCTCAGCCGGTGACCGCGAGCGGCTCCACCATCACGAGGTGCCGGAGCCGGGCAAGGGTGAGCATCCGGCGTACCGATGCGTTGCAGCCGCGCAGCAGCAGGCGGTGACCGTCGCGCTCCGCGGCCCGGGTCGCGACCGCGAGGACGCGCAGCGCCGTGGCGTCGATCGTGGTCACGGCGGTGAGGTCGACCACGAGGTCGCCCTCGGTGCGCGCGTCGATGTGGTCGTAGAGGGCCTCCCGCACCAGGCCGGTCGAGCGCACGTCGAAGTCACCGACCAGCTTCAGCGCCGTCCCGTCGGTCGCCACGTCCATCGCCGTCCCTGACGCCATCTGCATCGTCCCCACCGCTCCCGCTCCGAAGGCCGCTCCTCGCAGGCTCACCTTCTCGGTACCCACTATGACGCACGGCACCACCCGGAGGTTGCGCGCGCCACGGGCCTTTTCGGTGGTCAGTCCCCCGGGACCCGCGCAATGTCGGCGCCCAGGCTCGCGAGAACCTCGACGAAGTGCGGGTACCCGCGGTCGATGTGGTGGGCGTCGGCCACCGTCGTCGTGCCCTCGGCAGCGAGACCAGCGAGGACCAGGGCCGCGCCGGCGCGGATGTCATGGGCGACCACCGGGGCACCAGAGAGCCGCTCGATGCCCCGCACGACCGCGTGGTGGCCGTCGGTGCGCAGGTCCGCACCGAGCCGGGCCAGCTCCTGGGCGAACATGAAGCGGGCCTCGAAGACGTTCTCGGTGATCATCGAGGTGCCGCGCGCCACGGCTGCCAGGGCCATCGCGAACGGCTGCAGGTCGGTCGGGAAGCCCGGGTACGGCAGCGTGACCACGTCGAAGGCGTCGAGCCGACGGTCGCACCGCACCCGGAAGCCGTTCGCGAGCTGGTCGATCTGTGCCCCCGCAGCGACCAGCTTGTCCGCGGCGATCTCGAAGTGTCGGACCGACGCCCCGTCGACGGTGACGTCGCCCCCGGCGAGGGCCACCGCGAACGTCCAGGTGCCCGCCACGATCCGGTCGCCCACCGTCGTGTGCCGCGCCGGCTCCAGGCGCTCGACCCCCTCGACGGTGAGCGTGGAGGACCCGATCCCGTCGATCTGCGCCCCCATCTCCACGAGCATCTCGCAGAGGTCGACGATCTCGGGCTCACGCGCGACGTTGTCGACGAGGGTCCGCCCCGGCGCCAGGACCGCCGCCGTCACGAGGTTCTCGGTCGCACCGACGCTGGGGAAGTCCAGCCACAGGTTCGCGCCGGTGAGCCCACCGGGCGCCTCGGCCACGACCATGCCGTGCTCCACACGGACTGCGGCGCCGAGCTCCTCCAGGCCCCGGATGTGCATGTCGAGACCGCGGGAGCCGATGTTGTCGCCGCCGGGGAGCGCGACCCGGGCGGTGCCGCAGCGGGCGACCAACGGCCCGAGGACGCAGATGCTGGCCCGCAGCCGGCGCACCAGGTCGTACGGCGCCACGGGGTGCAGGTCCTCGGGCACCTCGATGGCCACCGTGCCGGACCCGCGCAGCGTCTCCTCGGGGGACGGGTGGGTGACGCTCACCGTGCAGCCGAGCTGCTCGAGCAGCTGCGCCATGACGTGCACGTCCAGGATGTCGGGCACGTTGCTGATCTCGCTGTGGCCCGGCGCCAGCAGCGTCGCCGCCATCAGCTTGAGGGCCGAGTTCTTGGCCCCCCCGACGTCGACGGACCCCTCGAGGGGCCGCTGCAGGGGACCCGGTGAGGTGAGCCGGAAGCAGTCGCTCATCATCCTCCTCCTCCCTGGGGCAGCAGTCGTCGATCGACCCTACCGAGACCGGCCCGCGACCGCGGGCCGGGCACAGCCCCCTAGTCTTGCGGTCATGGTCAACCTCACCAGGATCTACACCCGTACCGGCGACGGCGGGCGCACCCGCCTCGGGGACATGAGCGAGACCACGAAGAACGACCTGCGCCTGCACGCCTACGCCGACGTCGACGAGGCCAACGCGCACCTGGGGCACGCCGTCGCCGTCGGTGACCTCGACGCCGACGTCGTCCAGGTACTGACCGTCGTGCAGAACGACCTCTTCGACGTCGGGGCGGACTTCTGCACGCCCGTGGTCGAGGACCCGGAGTACCCCCCGCTGCGCATCGAGCAGGCCTACGTCGACCGTCTCGAGGGGTGGTGCGACTCCTACAACGAGGGTCTGCCGGCCCTCCGGTCGTTCATCCTCAACGGCGGGGCCCCGGGCGCGGCACTGCTCCACGTCGCCCGCACCACCGTCCGGCGCGCCGAGCGGTCCGCCTGGGCGGCGTACGAGGAGCACGGAGAGTCGATGAACCAGGTGGCGATCACCTACCTCAACCGTCTCTCCGACCTGCTGTTCATCCTCGCCCGCCACGCCAACCGGGAGCAGGGCGACGTCCTGTGGGTCCCGGGCGGCGAGCGCGGCTGACCCCGGCCGAACGCGTCAGGGCCGGCGGGCCTGTCCCGGGGGCGCTGCCTCGGTCCACGCCTGGAAGCCGGTCAGGGCCTCGCGACTCATGGCGAGCTCAAGCAGCCCGCTGGGTGTCTCGCACTCGACGACCACGTGGTCGGCGTACAGCGAGTAGGTCTCCGCGCCCTCGGGCGTCCGGCGACCGACGTAGTCGATCTCGGTGCGGACGTACACCGCGCGCGGGCGCGGTGACACGGAGAAGATGCGGAACCACTGCAGGGTGTCGTCGTAGTAGCGACCGAGCCCGAGGACCCACCCCCGACCCGCAGTGGTCGTCCGCACCCGCACGCTCAACTCGAAGGTGCCGCCGTGCCGGGAGAGCAGGCGGCGCCGGACCACGAGGGTCACCCCGTAGAGCACGACCAGGAGGAGCAGCACACCGACGATGTCGAGGAGCCACTGCCACAGCGGCATCCGGCGCCTCCTGTCGGGAAAAACATCACCGCACGCCCGGTCGGACGACCGGACGTGCGGTGGATGTTATCGGAGGCGGCGGTGGCGTCCTACGACGCCTTCTCCGCCGCGCGGACCCGCGCCTCGGCGCTGCGCAGGGCAGCGATCGCGGCGTCGTCCAGCTCACCGGCCGCGTGGGCTCGATCGAGGTCCTGGCGAGCCTTCTCCAGGTCGATCTCGTGGGACATCTCCACACGCTCGGAGAGGATCGAGATCCGGTTGTCGGCCACCGAGAGGAACCCGTCCTCGACAGCGGCGACCCAGGTCTCGCCCTCGGCGGTCGTCACGTCGACGACGCCGGGGACCAGCACCGACAGCAGCGGCGCGTGCCCGGGCAGGATGCCCAGGTCGCCCTCCGTCGTGCGGGCCACGACCATCGTGGCCTGGCCCGACCAGACCAGCCGGTCGGCCGCGACCAGCTCGACCTGCAGTGCAGAGTCACTCACGGAACTTCTCCTCGCTCAGGGTGTCGGCCGGGCTCGCCCGACCTCGGTGGTGCTCAGAGGGACTTCTGGATCTCGTCCCACTTGCGCTCGACGTCGTCGAGGCCACCGCACATGAAGAACGCCTGCTCGGCGACGTGGTCGTAGTCACCGTCCGCGATCTTCGTGAACGCCTCGATCGTGTCCGCGATCGGGACCGTGGAGCCCTCGAGGCCGGTGAACTGCTTGGCGACGTAGGTGTTCTGCGAGAGGAACCGCTGGATGCGGCGCGCCCGCGAGACGATGACCTTGTCCTCCTCGGAGAGCTCATCCACACCGAGGATCGCGATGATGTCCTGCAGCTCCTTGTTGCGCTGGAGGATCTGCTTGATCCGGACCGCGGTGTTGTAGTGGTCCTCGCCGATGTACTGCGGGTCGAGGATCCGCGACGTCGACGTCAGCGGGTCCACCGCCGGGTAGATGCCCAGCGACGCGATCTCGCGCGAGAGCTCGGTGGTGGCGTCGAGGTGGGCGAAGGTCGTCGCCGGGGCCGGGTCGGTGTAGTCGTCGGCCGGCACGTAGATCGCCTGCATCGAGGTGATCGAGTGACCACGCGTCGAGGTGATCCGCTCCTGGAGAACGCCCATCTCGTCGGCCAGGTTGGGCTGGTAGCCCACCGCCGAGGGCATGCGGCCCAGCAGCGTGGAGACCTCGGAGCCCGCCTGGGTGAACCGGAAGATGTTGTCGATGAAGAGGAGCACGTCCTGCTTCTGCACGTCGCGGAAGTACTCCGCCATCGTCAGCGCGGACAGCGCGACCCGGAGACGGGTGCCCGGGGGCTCGTCCATCTGGCCGAACACGAGGGCGGTCTGCCCGAGGACGCCGGCCTCCTCCATCTCCACGATGAGGTCGTTGCCCTCACGGGTGCGCTCGCCGACGCCGGCGAACACCGAGACACCGCCGTGGTCCTTCGCGACGCGGGCGATCATCTCCTGGATCAGCACGGTCTTGCCGACCCCGGCGCCGCCGAACAGGCCGATCTTGCCGCCCAGCACGTACGGCGTGAGCAGGTCGATGACCTTGATGCCGGTCTCGAACATCTGGGTCTTCGACTCGAGCTGGTCGAAGGCGGGCGCCTTGCGGTGGATGCCCCACCGCTCCTTGACGTCGAGGGTCTCGCCCTCCTTGAGGTTGAGGCAGTCACCGGTGGCGTTGAACACGTGGCCCTTGGTGACGTCGCCGACGGGGACCGAGATCGGGTGGCCGGTGTCGGTCACCCGGGCGCCGCGGACCAGTCCGTCGGTGGGCTTCATCGAGATGGCGCGGACCATCCCGTCGCCGATGTGCTGGGCGACCTCGAGGATGATCGTGTGCGTGTTTCCGCCCAGGGTCAGGTCGACCTCAAGGGCGCTGTAGATCTCTGGCATCGCGTCCGAGGGGAACTCGATGTCCACGACGGGGCCGATCACCCGCGCGATGCGACCGACGCCCCCCGCGGCGGTCTCCGCGGTCTCGTTGATAGTGGCAGTCATCTCTCTCACTCACTCCCGGCAGTCGCATCGGCGAGCGCGTTGACGCCACCGACGATCTCGCTGATTTCCTGGGTAATCCCGGCCTGGCGGGCCTGGTTGGCGATTCGCTTGTACTTCTTGATGAGCTCGTCCGCGTTGTCCGTCGCCGACTTCATGGCCTTCTGACGGGCCGCGAGCTCCGAGGCCGCTGCCTGCAGGAGCGCGAAGAAGATCCGGCTCTGAACGTACTTCGGCAGCAGCGCGTCGAGGACCTCCGACGTGGACGGCTCGAACTCGTAGAGCGGCAGCAGGTCGCTCTCCTCAGGCGCCTCGGTGCCCTCAACCACCTCGAGCGGAAGCATCCGCGTCGCGGTGGGCTCCTGCAGCAGCATCGAGCGGAAGCGCGTGAAGACCACGTGCACCTCGTCGACGCCCTGCACGCCCTCGTCGTCGCCCTCGGTCTCCCGGAGGAAGGCCTCGATCAGCGTCTCGCCGATCTCGGCCGCGACGTCGTAGGTCGGCTGGTCGGAGAAGCCCGTCCACGTCTGCACCACGGGGCGGTTGCGGAACTTGAAGTACGCCTCCCCCTTGCGGCCAGTGACGTAGAGGTCGATCTCCTTGCCCTCGTCCCGCAGCTTCTCGACGAGGCGCTCGGCCTCCTTGAGCGCGTTGGAGGAGTACGCACCGGCCAGCCCACGGTCGCTGGTCACGACCAGCAGGGCGGCCCGCTTCGGGTCCTCGGGCTCGGTGGTCAGGGGGTGGTCGACATTCGAGAACGTCGCCACCGCCGAGACTGCCCGGGTCAGCTCACGGGCGTACGGCGCGGCCGCACGGGCCCGCTGCTGCGCCTTGATGATGCGGGACGCAGCAATGAGCTCCATGGCGCGCGTGATCTTCTTCATCGACTCCGTCGACTTGATCCGCGCCCGGTACTCACGCAGCGAAACGGCCATCGGTCAGCCCCGCTTCTGCTTGACGATCTGCTCCTGCTCGACGTCCTCGTCCTCGAGGGCCTCGTGCTCCTCGCGACCAGCCTTCACGGACTGACCGTCAGAGGTCTCGAACTGGTCGAGGAAGGAGTCGTAGGCCTTCTCGAGCGCCGCCTCGGTCTCGCTCTCGAACTTCTGCGACTCCCGGATGGCCGAGAGGATGCCCTCGTGCGAGCGGCGCAGGTAGTCGAGGAACTCGTTCTCGAAGCGCAGGACGTCCTCGGTGGGCACCTTGTCGAGCCGACCCGAGGTGCCGGTCCACAGCGACACGGTCATCTCCTCGACCGGGTACGGCGAGTACTGCGGCTGGCGCAGCAGTGCCATCAGGCGCTGGCCGCGACCCAGCTGCTGGCGCGAGGCCGCGTCAAGGTCCGAGGCGAACATCGCGAAGGCCTCCATGGCGCGGAACTGCGCCAGGTCGACCTTCAACGAGCCGGTGACGGCCTTCATCGCCTTCGTCATCGCCGCACCACCCACGCGCGAGACCGACACACCGACGTCGATCGCCGGGCGCTGGTTGGACGCGAACAGGTCCGACTGCAAGAAGATCTGGCCGTCGGTGATCGAGATGACGTTGGTCGGGATGAAGGCCGAGACGTCGTTGGCCTTGGTCTCGATGATCGGCAGTCCGGTCATCGAGCCGGCGCCGAGCTCGTCGGAGAGCTTCGCGCACCGCTCGAGCAGCCGGCTGTGCAGGTAGAACACGTCGCCCGGGTAGGCCTCACGACCCGGCGGGCGGCGCAGCAGCAGCGACACGGCGCGGTAGGCCTCGGCCTGCTTGGTCAGGTCGTCGAACACGATGAGGACGTGCTTGCCCTCGTACATCCAGTGCTGGCCGATCGCCGAGCCGGTGTACGGGGCGAGGTACTTGAACCCG
>JAUYLL010000013.1 GCA_030698375.1 Nocardioides sp.
CGCGTGCATCGCCTTGCAGACCCGCTCCCGGAACGCCGCAGTGCGGAGCATCTCGGCGACGGCCCCGACGGAGGCGTCATAGGTCAGGTCGTGGGTCAGGCTGGTGGCCATGTCAGCGCTCACCGGCCAACCACGCGGCACCGACGACGGACTCCTGGTCCCAGCCTTGGACCAGCTTGTCCTTGATCAGGCTCTCGATCTTCCCGCCGATCAGGGGGATCTTCGCCTTGGCCTCGCCCTCGAAGGTGTCCAGGGTGCCGTCGCCGTCGGCCACCAGCCGGCGGATCCCGTGGATCCCGGCCGGTTTGCCCGGGGTGGCCACCGAGAAGTCGGCGGACAGGTCGTCGGCCCAGTGCTCGGTCTGGATGGCCCGGGTGGTCTCCCCGGCGAAGGCCCGGGCGAACGAGGGAATGTCGGTGTTCGGCTGCACCATCTCGATGCGGACCGTGGACCCGTCGACCTGCACCTCGACGGACTCCACACCTTGGGACCACGACGCCTTCTCCCGGAAGGCGGCATCGGTCAGCATCGTGTGGACCTCAGCGACGGGGGCGTCGTACCGGACGGCGTGTGTGAACCTCATGGGCGTCATCATGGCCGAGCGGACGGCCCTAGGCTACGAATCGGCGACGGCTGCGCGCCTGTGTTGTGTGCCTCACACCTCGACCCCTAGTGTCGGAGGGTGTCCGCTTCCCTCGATGACAACAAGTCTGAACTGATCGCCAAGGCCACCGAGCTGGCCCACCAGCGCAAGGGCGCGGGTGGACCGCCCGCGGAGTCGGTCGGAGCGTTGCTGACGGCGTACTACCGCCATGTCGCACCCGAGGACGTGCTGGACCGGACCGACGTCGACCTCTACGGGGCTCTCGCGTCGCACTACAAGCTCGCCGTCGACCGGCCCCAGGGCACTGCTCGTGTCCGGGTGTTCACCCCGAGCGTCCCCTCCGACGGCTGGTCGGCCATCGGACACTCCGTGGTGGAGGTGGTCACCGACGACATGCCCTTCCTCGTCGACTCGATCACCATGCGACTCACCGAGCAGCAGCGGGGTGTGCACATCGTGGTGCACCCGCAGTTCGAGGTCGAGCGCGACATCACCGGCACCCTGCAGCGGGTGTCGGCTGCCGAGGACGGGGAGACCGGCTCCGACGACGCCACCGTGACCCGTGAGTCCTGGATGCACATCGAGCTGGACCGGATCGCGGAGGACGAGGACGTCGCGGCCATCGAGGCGTCGCTGCAGGACGTCCTGCGCGACGTCCGGGAGTCGGTCGAGGACTGGCAGAAGATGAGGGCGCGGGTCGACGACCTCGTCGAGGAGCTGGAGACCGCCCCGCCGCCGCTGCCCGCCGACGAGATCGACCAGGGCACCGCTCTGCTGCGCTGGCTCGCCGACGACCACTTCACCTTCCTCGGCTACCGCGAGTACCGCCTCGAACGCGACGGCGACGACGAGGTGCTCCGGGCCCTGCCGGGCACCGGCTACGGCATCCTGCGCGCGGACCAGGACATGTCGTCGTCCTTCGGCAAGCTCCCGGCCCTGGTCAAGGCCAAGGCCCGGGAGAAGACGTTGCTGGTGCTGGCCAAGGCCAACTCCCGGTCCACGGTGCACCGGCCGGCCTACCTCGACTACATCGGGGTGAAGTCCTTCGACGAGTCCGGCGAGGTGGTCGGGGAGCGTCGTTTCCTGGGGCTGTTCTCGAGTGCTGCCTACACCGAGTCGCTGACCCGGATCCCGTTGCTGCGGGAGAAGACGGCCGAGGTGCTGCGTCGCGTGGGCTTCGAGGCGCGCAGCCACGCGGGCAAGGCGTTGATGGACACGCTCGAGAACTACCCACGCGACGAGATGTTCCAGACCCCCGTCGACGAGCTCGCGCCGATCGCCCAGGCGGTGATGTACACCCGCGAGCGTCGGGTGCTGCGGCTCTTCGTGCGCCGCGACACCTACGGGCGTTACCTCTCCTGCCTGGTCTACCTGCCCCGCGACCGCTACAACACCACCGTCCGCGAGCGGTTCGCCACGATCCTCAAGCGCCGCCTCGGCGGTGACTCGGTCGAGTTCACCGCCCGGGTCGACGAGTCCCAGACCGCCCGGGTCCACTTCGTCGTGCGCCCCCCGCGGGGGGAGCTGATCGGGGACGTCGACACCGAGGACCTCGAACGTCGACTCGCCGAGGCCTCCCGCTCCTGGCGCGACGACTTCCTCAACGCCGTGCTGGGAGAGTACGGCGAGCAGCGCGGCGCCCGCCTGGGCCGTCAGTACGTCGACTCCTTCCCCGAGGCCTACAAGGAGGACTTCGCGGCGCGGACCGCCTCGGTCGACCTGGGCCGGCTCGAGGCGATCGAGGGCGACGAGGGGATCGACCTCGCGGTCTACGAGGACGTGGACGCCGGCACCGGCGAGGCCCGCCTGAAGGTCTACCGGATCGGCCGGCCCCTGTCCCTCTCGCAGATCCTGCCGATGCTCAGCTCCACCGGGGTCGAGGTCATCGACGAGCGGCCCTACGCGCTCGAGAACCTCCCGCGCCCGACGTACATCTATGAGTTCGGGCTGCGCTACGACCGGTCCGTGCCGCCGGCGGCACGCACCCTGTTCCAGGACGCACTGCGTGCGGTCTGGGACGGTTTCAACGAGATCGACGGGTTCAACGCCCTGGTCCTCGGAGCCGGTCTGACCTGGCGCCAGGCGACGGTGCTGCGGGCCTATGCGAAGTACATGCGCCAGGGCGGCACCCCCTTCGCCCTGGACTACATCGAGGGCGCCCTGCGGGGGAACGTCGACATCACCCAGCAGCTCGTGGCGCTGTTCGAGGCCCGCTTCGACCCCGGGGTCACCGACCGGGACACTCGCGTGGAGGAGATCCGGGCACGGATCACCCGCGCCCTGGACGACGTCGCCAGCCTGGACCACGACCGCATCCTGCGGTCCTACCTCACCATCATCGGCGCCACGCTGCGCACCAACTACTTCCAGCACGCGGGCAAAGGCGACGAGAGGGCCGCCAAGCCCTACATCTCCTTCAAGCTCGACCCCTCGGCGATCCCCGACCTTCCCGCGCCGCGCCCGACCTACGAGATCTTCGTCTACAGCCCTCGGGTCGAGGGTGTGCACCTGCGGTTCGGCGCGGTGGCCCGGGGCGGGCTGCGCTGGTCGGATCGACGCGACGACTTCCGCACCGAGGTGCTGGGCCTGGTCAAGGCGCA